>JBOGEW010000117.1:0-2079 GCA_050742075.1 Acidimicrobiia bacterium | reverse complement strand
ATACTGGGAGGAAGCATCGTCGGGCACCGCGCCTCGGAGCTGATCGGAATCCTGGCGCTAGCCGTGAAGGCCCGGGTGACGGTGAGCGTTCTCGTCGAGACGCTCATGGTCCACCCCTCGCTTTCCGAAGCCCTGAGCGACGCCGCCGAGTAAACGCGAACCCTGGGTTATGACCCTGCGAAACCGACGCTTACGGCCCACAGAACGAACCAAATCATTGATAGCTGACGTAGACCGGTACCGGATCGAGCGCTAAGACTTCGGCCGGGGTGGCTCCCCCACGGGGGGTGTCCTCGTCGTAGAAGTTCTTCCAGCCCCAGTAGATGCCCCTTGCCTCGGTGCCAGGGATGAGCGCATTCCAAGTCTCGTACTTGGTGTGGAGCGGTCCCTGGCCATCCATCTGGATCACCGTCGCCAGTTCGGGATGGGTTCCAACGAGCTCCCGGTTTTCGATCATGTCGAGACGGAACTGATGCAACAGGAAGAACTTCTGGGGAAGGTTGTTGTCACGGACCACCTCCGCCAGCCATTCGCTCACCAGGTTGACCTCAGTCGCCTCGACCGAACCGATCTGGCGGAGATGGACCTGATCGGGCTTGAGGCGCCATTCGGGGTCGAGGGCCAGCCCGACATGGGGCAGGCGCAGAAACTCTTCGTAGAGCTTTGCCTGAGTGAGAAAGTCAGTTCGTCCCGGCTGCAGGTCAAGAATTACGTAAGCCCTCTGGGAGGCGGCGACCTCAATCCACGGCCGGAGGGTGTCGAGGGACATCTCTTCTGAGTAGTTCCCGTCGGCGGTGGCGCCCGCCGAGGCGACGGTGGCAATGATTTCGAACGCGAGGAGGATGGGGGTTCCATCGGTCTCGTAGCCGGCGGAGACCTCCCGTGCGCGGGCGACGGCCTCAGCGGGTCCCTGTTCGCCCAGCACGCCGAGCGCCGAAGTGGTGGGATTGCCGTAGAGAGCAACAAGTCGTCGACCGGGGAAGAGCGTCAGGCCTCCGCCGGGCAGTTCGGGTGCATCGAGGAGAGCTGCTCGCTGCCATTCGACGTTCAGATGGTCGAAACCTCCGGCTACGCGAAGCATCGGAGGAGCGACGCTCCGTATTGAGGTCATCAGCTCACCATCGCCGAGGACGTTCGAGGGGTCGGCCAGCATCAACCCTTCGCCCCGGCTGGCTGCAAGAGCAATCACTGGCGCAGCGAGGTCGGGCCGGGTCGCATCCGCCAACCAGATTGGCCCGGTCGGCGTTCGGGCCAGGCCCTTGAGCTGCGCTTCCGCTTCGGCGACCGACAACGCTTCGACTGCTGTCGATACTGGAATCCCCGAGGGCAGGACATCGCCGATGACGGTGATCGACTTCGGAGAGAGGCGGCGAAGTTCGAAATCGACATCCCCAGCGGTCTCGGTGATGAGGAGGGGGGCACCCTGCTCAGCGGCGAAACCGCCCGCTACCACCAGTTCACCCGGTTGTCCGCTGGCCACTACTAGCTCGTCCGCACAGTCGAGGGTGGCAGTAGTTAGGACGATGGAGAGCTGGACCGGGTCGGTGTTAATGAAGACTCGCTCGTCCGGTTCGAGGCGACATTGTCGGGCGGTCGTCGTCGGCGCGGCTGTAGTCGTCGGCGGTAGGGATTCGACGATCGAGGTTGGACTCGGCGCCGGCGCTACCGAGCACGCCGCTACCACCAATGCGATTCCCAACGTTCTGTGGGCCGCAACCGGCGGTTTCGCGGGCTTGCGACCCTGGGTTCGCAAAAAGCTAACGGATGACCGCCAGGACCGCACCCAGCGAGACGGTGTCGCCGGCCTGGATGCGGAGATCGACCACTTGGCCTGCCGCCGGCGACCGCACCTCGTTTTCCATCTTCATCGCCTCGAGCACGCAGAGCGGCTGGTTGACCTCCACCTGGTCTCCGGCCTTGACATGAACCTTGACGATGGTCCCCTGCATAGGGGCGGCGACCACTCCGTCGGAGGTCCCGGTGGTGGCGGGGCGGGCCAGCTTCGGCCGCGCCCGCCGCGGCCCCGCCGGACCGGCGGCGGCGGGCAACGTGTCCGGTGACCAGTAGGTAACCGAGAAC
>JBOGEW010000116.1:0-6797 GCA_050742075.1 Acidimicrobiia bacterium | reverse complement strand
GCAGCGGCTGTGCCACTGATTCCCCGACCGCCTTGAGGGCGGCGAGGTGAACAACAGCATCGACCCCCGGGCCGATCGCCTCGCGGAGCGCCGTTTGATCGCCGACGTCCAGCTGGAAGAGAGGCGGGCGGTAGGCGGTGATCGACTCGATCCCGTCGATGACGCTCAGCTTGGAGTTCGAAAGATTGTCGACAATCACTGGTTCGTGTCCGGCCTCGATGAGCGCCACTACGACATGACTCCCCACAAAACCGGTACCACCGGTCACCAGAATTCGCATCCGGCTGCTCAGGCTAACTGTCGGTCGATGTTGGCTTGCGAACCGTTACGGGGCACTTGATGCCGTAGAGCAGTTCGGCCACAAAGGCTCCCAGCCAGACGATTGGGTCGGCCACCTCGAGAACGATCGCCTTGGGCCCGTGTCCAAGTCGCAACGCCTCGGCCAGCACCGATGGCGACGAGGACGAACCCCTTCCGCTCGGCAGATGGAGGATGACGCCGCTCACGTTCTCGCCTCGCTGCGGATGGTGGAAGTCGATGATCTCCCCCGTCGAGGGATCCAGCCCACCCCAGAAGGAGAGCGGCTCGCTGAGCTCCAGCGTCCGCTCAGCCATCGCCCACCGCCACTTCGATGCATTCGCTGGTCGGGGCAAAGATGACCCCGACCCCAATATTGCCGGGGGCGTAGTAGGCCCACTTTCCCGAGTCGGTGACGACCACTTTCACCCCCGGGTCGAGGATCGGGGTGAGGTAAGTGCAGGTGTCGGTGACGATGGTTACCCCGGCCTCCTCGAGGGTCGACGCCAGGTCGGGCCGCTGCCCGATCACCCCCCGTCCGGTATTGACGTATGTCGGCAGGCGAACTTCCCTCCCGGCCAGCATCTCCACCAGGATTTCAAGTTCCGTCGTCGAGTAGTGAGGCGCTCCCAGGCTCACCGCGTCGGGTTTGGCTCCGGCTGCGGTGGAAAGAATTGCTCGCATTCGTTCGACGTCAGACAGCCCGATGTCAAACGCCGGCGCTCGGGGCGCGACCGGGAGCGAGGTGCGGTCAAGCGCTTCCGGCGTGGAGTCGATCGCATGGAACAGGCCCACGCTGCCGGTGGTGGCCGCTCCGGCTCCAAGGGCTTTGAGTCGATCATCACTCAACCCCGGCGGTAGTCCCGACAGCAACGGGACCGACGTGCCGGCAATCTCGCCGACCACACAGCCGAGGATCGGGTAGAGCCAGTCCTGCTCGAGGGGAAGACCCTCTCCGATCCGGATCTCCATCTCCGCCTGCCGACCCGCGTCAAGATGGAGGCCGGTGGCCGGGGCCCGGCCGGTGACCGCGCAGCTGATGTCGATGAAGTCCCCATAGCGATTGCTGCGCGCGCCGATGACGGAGTTGACGAAGACCACGGCATTCGATTCGGCCCAGGCCACTTGTTCCCCGAAGCGAGGGCGAGCGGCCAGCTGGTAGGGCGCACAGGTCCAGGTGGGCGCGCATCCAAGCAGCTCGTACGTCTCCATCAGCTCACGAGAGAGCTCGGCCCTCTCGGTTGGACCCCGATAAAGCTCGGGATGGAGCAGATCGAGGGCGCCGACGTTGAGGGTGGCAGGCACGGCGGTCCTAGCACCGCCTTCGAGCAGCTTGCGGGCGAAGTCAAGACCCGCCAGACCATGGAACAGGCAGCTATCGATGTGGGCTGAAGCGATATCAAGCAAGCGCGTTGCTCCCATCTGCATCGCGGTTTCCGCCACCACCCTCATCGCGAGGGCACGGCCCGGTCCCTTCTCTCCGGCCAGCATCGCCTGGTCGGAGGACGTCAGCTCGATGCCTGCCCCGGGGTTTCGGCGGGGGTGGCGAGGATGGCGAGGCCCAAACCCCAGAGTCCCATCATCAGGACTGCTCCCAGCCACAGCACTGCCGGCCAGCGGAGGTCCCCGATGATCGCCAGATAAATCACGTAGGCGCTCCACACGGCCACCGGCCCGAGGAACCCGAATGCCCTGGTCATGGTCGGCCGCGACGGATCCGGTCGGAGTTGGCGGGCAAGCCAGTCCATCGCGACACCACCAGTGAGGGCGGCGATCACTTCTCCCGGTCGCTCAAAGCCGTGGACCGCAGCCATCGAAAGCCCGAGGGCTCCGACCAGCATGGTGAACGCCCCCAACGGGGGGTCCCATCTCCGCAAAAGGATTAGCGATAGCCCCATGAAGATGACGGTGCTGATGACGAGCGAGGTCATGCCCAGTGCCACTCCGAAGTCATCGCCCGGGCGCCAGTCAGATCGGAAGGCGATCTGACCCCACCCCGAGGCGTAGAGGAAGAAGAACTGGGCCAACACCGCCACCAGGGCCAGCGAAAGCAACGCCGGTGCTTGCCAGGACCAGCGGCTGTTCCGTGGGGTCGGTCGATGCCAACCGGATCGAATTGGACTGGTGATGATCAGCATCGCTCCCAGGAGGAGGATCAGATGCGTGGGGCTGATCAAGGCGTCGATCGACGTTTCGATCCCGAGGAGCTGATGCCAGAGCAAGTCCCCCACTCCCCCGGCGGCGAAGATCACGAGACCGCTCAGCCCGAGCCGGTAGCCGATGGGAACTCCGGGTCCGGGCCGTGACTTGCGAACCAGATACAGCGTCCATATCGCCACGGCCAGAAAGCCGGAGTAAAAGGCTGCATGCCACGGGGTGAAGAAGGATTCCACCCCTCCCCTGGTCACATGTGCCCATCCGTCGAGGACGATGCCGCCGACGAGCCACAAGGACAGAGCCGACATCACCAGATCCTCGCCAACGGTGGTAAAGGCTTGGACGGGAGTCCGAATGGTCTCGGTCATCAAATGATTCTGCCAGCGCCCGGTGCCACGATGATGATTCGATGCTGAATCACGAGAACCTCCCGCCGCGGCTCATTGAACTGTTGGAGACCGCGACTGGTCCGTTTCATTACGACGGTGAGACCTTCATCGTGTTCCGTGGCCCGGCTGAGAGAATCGAGCTGGTCACCTGGATGCCAGGTTTCCCACGCGTCGGGGAGTTCCAAAGACACGGTGCCGACCACTTCTATTTGCGTCTTTCCCTCCCCTCTACTGCCCGCATCGAGTACCGGCTTCGCATTATGGAGGGGAAAAGGCATATGGAAATCGATGATCCCCTTAACCCGCCGTCGACGAGCAACCCCTTCGGCGAGAACTCGGTCCTCGCCGGACCCGAGTATCAGCAACCGTGGTATGCCGGCAGTGGGTTCGGAGGCCAGCTGACCGAGATCCGGGTCGCCTCAACCCGGCTCGGGGGACGGCGTCACCACCACGTGTACGTGCCAGCTGGACAGACCCTTACTCAGGCGAGCGCGCTTTTGCTGGTCCATGACGGCTCCGACTTTCTCAAGCACGGCGGATTAGGAGTCGCTCTCGACCGGCTCGTCGAGCGGGGCTCGCTGCCTCCCCTGGTCGCGATTCTCCTCGACCCCTGGGACCGCCTCGGCGAGTACGGGGGGTCGCCCAACCACAGCGCCCACGTCGCCCAAGAGGTCCTCCCCCATGTCCTTCGGCGGCTTCGTATCCACGCGGCCCGCGAACGAACGGTGGCGATGGGTTCGTCCCTTGGTGCCCTGGCCTCTCTGGCTCTCGCTTATCACCAGCCTGCTGCCGTTGGCGGCGTGGCATCGCTCTCGGGGTCTTACTTCCACCAGGCAGGCAACGAATTGCCACCCGTGGCGCTCTTTCCGATTCTCGACTTCCTCACCGAGCTCGACCCGGTGGTCCTACAGGATTCAGTCATCTATCAAAGCGTCGGGCGATATGAGGGTCTGGTCGACGGCAATCGTCGGTTGCGGCCGATTCTGTCGGCCGCTGGTGTGAAGCTCCGATCGGTTGAGACCTGGACCGGACACGACTGGGAGGCATGGCGGGACCAACTCGAAGACGCCCTCAGTTTCCTGCTGCCCCATCCCGACTCGCCTCAGTAGGCTCGCCTCATGGCCGAGTTACCGCTGACGATTGGTCTTTCGTTGGGAGCCGACCTCGAGTGGCCGGTCTTTTACGAAGACATCATCGCTCGACTCGACCTCCGAATTCCCCGCGGCGAGGACACCATCACCTTCAACGTCGAGCGGGTGACGATCGAGCCCTTTGCCCTCCGTCAGCCGGTGCGCTACGCCGTGCTGCTCGATCGCTTGACTCACTGGTACCACACCTCGCGGGAGTGGATCAAGAAGGCCGTCGTCTTTAACGACCTTTACGTGTTCAACAATCCCTTCACGCTTCAATCGATGGAAAAGCACACCTCGTACGCGGCGATGATGCGACTCGGGCTTCCCGTTCCCCGCACGATCCTCCTTCCGCCCAAGGAGTACGACCAGTCCCAGCCGGATCTGAAAGTGACTCTCGGCCAGTACGCCCGCCTGTTCAATCTGTCCGAGGTCGCCTCCCAGATCGGATACCCCTGTTATCTGAAGCCTTTCGATGGCGGAGCCTGGCGCGGGGTGTCTCGTATCGAAAACGATGCCCAGCTGATGCTGGCCTACGATCAGAGCGGCCGTTCGATCATGCATCTCCAGGAGGCGGTCGAGCCTTTCGATCTCTTCGTTCGCGCTCTGGCGGTAGGCCCCCAGGTCAATGTCATCCGTTACGACCCCACTGCACCCATGCACGATCGCTACAAGGTCGACTTCAACTTCGTCAATGCAGAGGAGTGGCAGCTCCTCTCCGACATGGTTCTAACCATCAACAGTTTCTTCAACTGGGACTTCAACTCGTGCGAAACGCTGCGCAAGGACGGCGAGTTCTACCCGATTGACTTCGCCAACGCCTGCCCCGACTCGCAGGTAACGAGCCTTCACTATCACCTCCCTTGGCTGGTGAAATCGAAGATCCGCTGGTCGCTGTTCGTCGCTGCCACCGGCCGCAAGATGCGTCATAACCCCGATTGGGACCCCTATTTCGAGATCGCCGATAGCGGAGCCTCTTACCGGGAGAAACTCTCGGGCTACGCCGCTCTCGCCCACCGCAGTTTCGACACCGACCGCTTCCTCGAGTTTTGCGACACCTACCTCGGTCACCTCGACGAAATCACCTGGGATTACTTCTCGAGCGACCGGGCATTCGAAGCGGTGCGTCGCAAGGTATCGGTGATCTTCCCCCTCGATGAGGTCGATCGCTTTACCGAGCACTTCTGGGGATTGCTCCAATTCTGGCGTCAGACAGAGCGCGATCGACTCGATCTGATCGGCTCCCGCCCACTCGACGACGGCAAAGGCGCCGTGTATCCACCCCTTTCCTCACCCGTCGTTGGCGGCGAAGAGTTTCTGTGAAGACGGTTGAACGCTGGTACTCCCCCCGGGTCAGACAAGAAGTCAAACTGGCGCGGTGGGGCACATTCGGCACTCCACTTCTGATTTTCCCCACCGCCGGCGGCGACTTCGAGGAGATCGAGCGCTTTCATCTCGTGGGCTCGCTTCAACCTTTGATCGATGAGGGGCGAATCAAGGTGTATTCCGTCGACAGCCTTAACGGTCGAGCCTTTTTTACCGGAGCGGATTCTCGAGAGGTCGGCCAGATGATGTCGGCTTTCGATGCCGTGATCCGCAACGAGGTTGTCCCTGCCATTCGAGCCGACTGCCAGTCGCCCGCGATCGAGATCGTCACCGCCGGTGCCTCGATCGGCGCCTTCAACGCTCTCGAGGTACTTTGCCGCCACCCCGAGGTTTTTTCCGCTGCCCTGTGCGTGTCGGGCACCTTCGACCTGACTCGCTGGCTCGATGGATCGATGACTTCCGACTTCTACCTCTCTTCCCCCGTCCACTACCTACCCCACCTGGCCGAAGGGGACCTGTTGCGGATGCTCCGCAAGCGCTTCGTTCTTTTCACCCATGGTTTGGGGCGAGCCGAAGACCCTGGGGAATCGTGGCGCACCGCGGCAATCCTCGGCCAGGTGGGAGTTCCCAATCGCGTTGACGAGTGGAGCGCGGAGTGGCCCCACGATTGGAACACCTGGCGGGAGATGTTTCCGCGTTACGTCGACGAGCTCACTCGCTAGTGCCCGACGACTGGATACCAGCCGCCGCCATCGAGGCCCTGCGCCGCCTGCATGCCGATCTCCAACCGAGGTTCGGGCGTAAAGGCTGGGCTGAGTTCTCCGCCCGCCTCGGTGAAAACCATGAGAGGCTCTTTCGTCTTATCCACGCCCTCTACGGGCAGAGATACGACTTCGCCTGGACCTTGTCTGCGCTGATTGACGTCGCCGCCACGGGATATCTCGGTAGACCAGGTCGACTGCGAAAACTCGATCGAAAATTCCCCACCTGGCTCGACGATCCCAACACCTTCTGGGGGATGACCTACCTCGATCGCTATGCCGGCGAGGCTGCCAACCTCGTCGATCGCCTTCCCCATCTCCGGGCGCTGGGAATCAGTCATCTCCACTTGTTACCGCCGTATGCGACCCCCCAAGGTCCCAACGACGGCGGCTATGCAGTATCCGATTATCGATTGCTCCGTTCCGGCCTGGGTTCGATGGCGCAGATGCGGAAGGCGATCAAGAACTTGCAGAAGGAGGGCGTCGGGGTCGTCCTCGATCTGATTTGCAACCACACCTCTTCGGAGCATCCGTGGGCGGTGGCAGCCGCAGAAGGCGACCCCGACTATCGGGACTTCTACTTCATGTTCTCCGACCGCGAGATCCCCGATCAGATTTCGCCCCAGCTCCGATCGATCTTCCCTGACCGCGGAGGCGACGCCTTCACCTGGCAGGAAGGACCCCAGGCCTGGGTCTGGACCACCTTTCACCCCTTCCAATGGGACCTCAACTATCGC
>JBOGEW010000115.1:0-8055 GCA_050742075.1 Acidimicrobiia bacterium | reverse complement strand
GAAGTCAAGAATCTGGACTTCAAAACGGTCGAGTGGTAAACGACAATGGACCCATGCGCACCTACGGCCAGTACTGCCCGATTGCCCGCGGAGCCGAGATCTTCGGGGAGCGCTGGACACCACTGATCGTCCGCAACCTGTACCTGGGCTGCCGGAGTTTCGGCGAGATCCTGGAAGGAGCGCCGGGCCTCTCCCGCACCCTGCTTTCGCAGCGTCTCCAGCAGCTGAAACGGCTCGGCATCGTCTTCACTGCGCCCAAACCCTCCGGCAGCGGGCGCTATTACGAGCTCACGCCCGCCGGGTATGACCTGTTCAAGGTATGCGCCTCGCTCGGTGAGTGGGGGGCACGCTGGCTCGAGATCGCACCTGAGAACCTCGATCCATTTGTGGCCCTGTGGTCGATGTGCAATGCGCTACGCCGAGACCGGCTCCCGGATCGACGGGTCGTCATCCAGTTCGATTTCACTGGTCACCATGTGCGAGAGAGGTACTGGCTGCTGATCGAGGCTGGAGACACCGAGATTTGCAAGACCTACCCGGGACTCGATGAGGACCTGTACATCAGCGCTGAGGCTGAGGCTTTCGTCAAGTGGCACGCCGGCCAGCTCAGCTGGGCTGCCGCCCTACGTGAAGGCCGGATCCAACTCCACGGCCCGTCATCGCTTGTCCGAGCATTCCCCACGTGGAATGGCCGGAGCATGTTCGCTCATATAAAGCCGGTCACCGGAGGTGACAGCAATTCGAGGCGCGGAGTCGACGCCCGCCGCTAAATCGACTGCGGGTGAGCAAGGTCCTGCAGCGACCGACGACAAGCTAGACCACGATGAGTTCGTGTGGAAACTTGGTGACCTGCTCGTGCCCGCCGTCGGTGATGACGTAAGTGCGGCCGAAGAAAATCCCGAGCAAGCCATCCGGCGTGATGATGGTCGGCTCGAGCATGGCCACGATCCCCGGCACTAGGTCGAATTCGTTGTCTTCGGCGACCACGTGGTCCCACATCACATGCGGGGTGTGGCTGGTGAAGTCGATGCAATGAAGGAAGAGAGGGCGCGAGTCATAGCCCTTGTCGCGGAAGAACTGACTGGCCTTCATCACGTCGTCCCAGCTGTTGCCTCCGACGAGCTGTTGGGCCATTAGGTCGTAGCCGGGAAGTACTACTTCGTTGAAGAACTCTCGGATCCACGATGGTGGTTCCCCGAGGCAAATCGGGCCGCCGATCTGCACTGAGTAACCGTTGTAGCCGCAAGCCAGTTCGTTGATGATGATGTCGCCCTTCTCGAGGCGCCGGCTCGAGGGCCACGGGTTGCCGAACACCATCCCCGGGTTATCCATCCGCGTCGACCCGATGATGTTGAAGTCCATCTGGCCACCCCCATCCATGACTGCGTGGGTGGCAGCGGCGGCGAGCTGATACTCGGTGACGCCAGGGCGGGCGGCGGCTTTCATGGCCCCGAAGGCTTGGTCCATGAGCTTCCCCGCCATGCGGACACATTCGATCTCCTCGGGGCTCTTCACATGCACCAGCTCGTGGAAGAAGTCACCCACCCGCTCCAACTTGGCCTCGGGCAGGCCATCGCGCAGACGCTCCCATTCGTCCACCGGGAGGTGGTGGCCGTAGACAGGGTCGACATGGGAGATGCCGATGGTGGCCTTGGCCAGCCCCCACTCCTTGATCAGCTCGACGATGACTTCGCCCGAGCGGCCCCAGCGAGAGTGGCGCACATCCTTGAGGGGTGTGGCGCGGCGCACCGCCTCGCGGTGGGCACCGCCCGGGCCGCAGATCAACACCGGCTCACCTTCGGGAGGCATCACGACGTAGGCCGATATCCCATGCCATTCCCAGTGGCCGGAGAGCCAGCGCATCCCCCCTCCCCAGCTCCAGTGATTGGGGCCGCCGGAGGCGATGAGCACGTCGAGACCGAGCCGCTTCATCTTCGCCCGGGTGGCGTCGAACCGCCTTTGATACTCGGCATCGGAGAATCGCTCGTAGACCGCGTCGGAGTACCACGGCGAGTTGGCGACGCCTCCGAAGACCTCTGAATGCAACCTCCCTGCTGCTTCTTTGAAGTCGATGTCACCTGGGGTCATGTGCTCCTCCTCCGTTGTGGTCCAGGGCTGTCAGGAGATCGAGTCGAGTAGGCCCAAGCGATCCAGGTCGGCCCGCATCGCCTCCGTCCGCTCGTCGCTGAGCGGGATGAGGGGCGGTCGCACCGGGCCCTGGGGCAGGCCCATCAGGGCGAGCCACGTCTTGAGTTCGGCGATGGGAATGGCCCCCTCGCCCCGGGCGATCCAACTGTCCCGCATCCAACGCTCGAACGCGTCTCGCTCCCGCTCAAGAGTGGCGTGCAGCGCCCAAGCGCCCGCCGTGTCACCGGCGTCGGCCAGCCGCGTGTAGTCGTGGATGGGGCGGTTGTCGGGGGTCTGGTACATGGCCAGGGCCGGCGTCGACATAAGCGACCGAAAGCCGTGATCAAGGTGCAGGCCTAACCAGTCCGCTTCGGAGGCGTCGCAGACGACGATCCTGTCCCCCACGAGATCCTGAACGCGGAGGAGATGCTCTCTTGGTTTCGGGTTCTTGATCCCGCACACCGTGTCGAGGTCGGCGAGCTCGGCGATGAGCTCGGGGCTCAAGGCGTATCCGGAGTAGGAGGTGTTGAAGAGGAAGAAGGGGACCGGCGACTCGGCGGTCAGACGCCGATACCAATCACGGACGATGTCGTCAGAGGGCTTGATCGGGAAATATGGATTGATGGCGATCACGAAATCGGCCCCGATCTGCTCGGCGTGACGAGAGAGCTGTGCGGCCTCGGTGTAGGTGTGGTGGCCGATGTGCGCCATGATCGGCACCCGGCCGGCGGCGGCGTTCACCACCAGCTCGTGAACCCGGGCTCGCTCCTCGACAGTCATCGCCCAGAACTCGCCCATGACTCCCCCGCAGAAGATGCCGTCGACCGCGAGACCCTCGATGTAATAGTCGACCGCTTTGCGGAGCGCCCCTTCGTCGATCTCCCCGGTTGAGGTGAACGGCGTGGGGATAGCGATCCAGAGACCTCTTACCTTCTCGAAGGCGATTTCTTTCGCCGGTGAAGTCATGGCGGTCACCTCCTTGCGCTAACAGCCAGCGACCGACCGACGCTAGCAGCACATACGTTTGCGCATCCCGGGTACCCTGGCCCGGAGCCACAGGAAGCAGCGTCATGCCGGCGAAATACACCCGCGCCGAGGCCAAAAGTTGGGCAAGAGAGACTTGGCGGGGGGCGTGCAACGTCATCATCCCTTCATACACCGCCGACCTGAAGTCGTTGAACGAGCCCGGCATCCGCCACGACGTCCGTCGCAACATCGAGCTCGGTTTCTGGGGGGCGCTGCTCGTTTCGGAGGCGGGTACCACCACCGACGAGATGCGCCGCTTCATGGAGATCGCGGTGGACGAGGCCGGTGGAGCGCAGCGGTTTCTGCTCCAAGGGGTCTTCGATACGACGGGCGACATCGTCACGATGGCCAACGATGCTCGTTCCCTCGGCGTCGACGGAATGCTGCTCGGCCACCCCAACAGCTTCTATCCGACGTCCCCGCAGGAGGTCGAGGACTACACCGTCGAGATCTGCGAGGCATCTGATCTAGCGGTCGTCCTCTTCATCGTCGAGCACTCCAATCTAAGACGACTCGACGTCCGGGGCTTCCCTGCCGACGTCCTCGAACGGTTGACCAAGGTGGACACGATCGTTGCGGTCAAGTACGAAGTGGGCCGCCAGCAGACCACCAACACATACGAGACGTTCCGTCGTCTCGAGAACGCTGACGTGCTGCTCTCCGACCCGATGGAGTTCAACGCTCCGATGTGGGTCGACCTCTTCGGCATGCAATGGATGGGGACGAGCAATTACGAGTACTACGGCTCCTACGTCCCCCGGCTCCTCGAGCTGCTCCATGGCGGTGACACCCAGCGGGCGATGGAGGAGTACTGGCGCATCCAGCCTGCTCGCGACGCGCGAACGGCGACCATGAGCTCGGGCGGCGCCAACCTGGTGCACCGCTATCTGTGGAAGTACCAAGGCTGGCTCAACGGCTACAACGGTGGGCCGATTCGTCAGCCGGCGATGAAGCTCTCGGAGAGCCAGATGAGAACCTCTGCCGAGGGGTTGCGGAAGGCGGACATCACCACCGCCGACGAGCCGTCTGCCGAGTTCTTTATCGGCCGAAACCCCGCCTGAGCCCGATGAGGATCCTTGACGCCAGCGCGGTCGAAGCCCTCATCGACGACCGCATGGTGCTCGAGACGATGCGCCAGCTCTTCGCCCTGTCGCCAGACCAGATCGGCCTCGCCCGGATCGATCTAATGCATCCCGCCGGTTGGCTCCGCTCGCTTCCGGCGTTCATCACCAGCTTGGATCTCCTCGGGTTCAAGGTGCTGCATCGAACCGAAGGCGTCGGCATGCGATACACGATCTACGTTCACCGGCTCAGCACCGGCGAGCTGATCGGCATCGTCGATGCACTCGAGGTCACCAACCTGCGAACGGGGGCGGTCTCGGCCCTGGCAACCGAATATCTCGCTCGGCAGGACGTGAACATCGCCGCGATCGTGGGCACCGGCCCGGTGGCGCGCGGTCAGCTGCGGGCAATCGAGTTGGTCCGTCCTGCTCCCGAGGTCAGAATCTTCGCCCGCACCCCCGAGAATCGAGCGGCGTTCGTGGCGGAGATGTCAGGGTTCGTGGCTGGCCGCCTGGTCGAGGCAGCGTCGCTGGAAGCGGCCATCGAGGACGCAACCCTGGTGACCTTGGCGACCAAGGCGCGCTCCCCTGTCTTACTTCGCGAGCACCTGCGGCCGGGGATGCACGTCAACTCGGTGGGTCCGGCCAGCCGGGATCGGGTCGAGATCGATCCGGCATTGTTCGCGAGTTTCGATCGGCTGGTGTGCGACTCGACCGATTTGGTGCTCGACGAGGCCGGCGACGCCTACCGGGCGGTGGCGAATCACGGTCTCGCCCCGACTCGGGCCGAGGGACTAGGCGCCCTCGTCACCGGTCGAGCCGAAGGGCGAGTTAGGGAAGACGAGATCACCTTGTTCAAGTCGGTTGGTACGGGAGCGCAGGACCTGATGGTGGCTTCCCGCCTCCTCGACCTCGCCGCCGCCGCCGACGTGGGAACGGTGGTCGGTGATGTGAACTCAATCAAACCTGAGGTGCATGTCTCCCACCCGGCTTGGTAGCCGGTGGAATATGGTCAGCAAGATGATCGACGATCTCTATCCAGGATTCAGCAAGGAGGAGCTGGCCAGACGCCGTCAGGCGATCGTCGAGTTGATGGGGGCCGCCGGGGTCTCGCATCTCCTTGCCTATGGCGCCGAGCGCGTCGGGTCGGCCGTTCCCTGGCTGACGGATTGGCCGGTCACTACGGAAGCAGCCCTGCTGTTCACACCCGAGGAGACCCCCCGGCTCTTCGTGCAGCATTACAACCATCTGCCCAATGCCCGGACCATCGCCTCAGACTGCGAGGTGGAATGGGGTGGGCCCTCGACGATCGCCCGGCTCGAGGAGCTACTTCGGGCGCGGGTCACGCCGGGTGAGCGAGTCGGAGTGGTGGGACCGCTGCGCCATCGAAGCCACCTGAGCCTGGCGGGCTCGGTGGGCGAGTTGGTGGAACTCGACGCCGAGTACCAACGATTGCGATTGGTCAAGTCGCAAGAGGAGATCGAGCGACTGGAGGTGGCTGCCCGGCTCTCGGATCAGGCGGTCGGAGCCCTCGTCGATCAGGTCGAGGTCGGGATGGACGAGCGGCAGCTGGCGGCGATAGTCGAAGCCGCCTACCTGGCCGAGGGCGGCACCAACCACATCCACTACTTCGCCGCCACGTCGATGAGCGATCCCGACAAGTGCGTGCCGTCGCAATTCCAGTCGACCCGGAGATTGCAGACGGGTGACGTCCTGTTCTGCGAGATCAGTGCCGCTTACTGGGGCTACGCCGCCCAGGTCTTGCGAACCTTCACCATCGCCGCCGAACCGACGCCGCTGTTCGTCGATCTCCACCGCGCCGCCGACGCCGCCTTCGATGCCATCGCGGCGGTCGTCCGTCCCGGCGCCCACGCCGCCGAACTGGTGGCGGCATCCGCGGTGATCGAAGATATGGGCTTCACCATCTACGACGACCTCGTTCATGGATATGGGGGCGGATACCTGCCTCCGGTTCTCGGTAGCAGGAGCCGCCCCAACCTGCCCGTACCCGACCTAACCCTCGAAGAAGGCATGGCCTTGGTCATTCAGCCCAATGTGATCACCAACGACGAGCGGGCCGGGGTGCAGACCGGACACCTCGTCGTGGTAACCGCAGACGGGCACCGGTCCCTCCATGATTTCCCTCGGGGGCTGGGTCGCATCGCATAATTCGACCCAATCTGCCTCTGGGATCGGTTGCAGACCTCGGCCCCCCTGGTTAGCGTGCAATCGATTGGGCTGGTGATCGAGCCCGCTCGGGTGGAGACAAGTTGAGGAGGACTCCCATGGGACGAGAATCGTTCGCGTTGAGGATGTTGGCCTTGTGCGCCGTCCTTGCGCTGGTTGGGGCGGCGTGCGCCACGCAGACCACCGAGACGACATCCGCCACTGGTTCAACGGTGGCCGCAGGGAGCGGCGACGTGCCCAACCCGGACGTGCTCGTGGCGACGGTGAACGACGACGTCTTCAACCTCGATCCCGCCGCAGTGAACGGAAACGACGTCGGCATGGACGTGATTCTTAACGTCTACGACCGACTCCTCTTCATCTCCGCGGAGGACGGCTCGGTGATTCCGTCCCTCTCGACAGAGGTCCCGAGCCTCGACAACGGGTTGATCTCCGAGGACGGGCTTATCTACACCTTCCCGCTCCGTGAGGGCGTCGTCTTCTCCGACGGTACTGACATGACCGCGGAGGATGTGAAGTACTCGTGGGATCGCGTCGTGGAGATGGCGCTTCCGGAGGGACAGTCCGAGCTCTTCTCCAACGTTGCAGAGACCCGGGTCGTCGACGACGTCACCTTCGAAGTGACCTTGACGGAGGTTGATGCCTCCTTCCTCGCCTTCCTTGCCGCCCACCCCGCGGCATCGGTCGTCAGCCAGGACGCGGTCGAGGCCAACGGTGGGGTGGTAGCGGGCCAACCCAACGAGTTCATGGCCCAGAACATGGTGGGGACCGGTCCCTACACCCTCGCCACATGGGAGCGCGGTGACCGCATGACCTTTGACATCAATCCCGACTACTGGGGGGAACCGGCCCATCTGCCGGTGCGGTGGGAGCTGATCGTTGACACGCCGGCCACGGGCCTCCAAGCGAGGGAGTACGACATCGTCGACATCAGCCCGACCGATGTGCCCTCCGTTGAGCCGATCGGGCACGCTGTAGTCGACACCAGCATCCTCGACCTCCAGGTGCTCCAGATCGGCATGAACATGAACATCGCCGAGGGTGTGCTGCCGGATGGCGACACCATCCCGCTCGACTTCTTCCAGGACGTACGGGTGCGGCAGGCGTTCAACTACGCCTTTAACTATCAGGGCATGATCGACGGGATCCTGGGAGGGCTCGGCGGCCGCAACAGTTTCATTCTCCCGGTCGAGATGTACGGATACGACCCTGATGCACCGATCTACGAGACCGATCCGGCCCGCGCGGAAGAGCTGTTTCGTGAGGCTGGTTATTGGGATGAGGGATTCACGATCTCCATCGCCAGCGACCAGACCCACGAGGGGTTCACCGGTGCTGCGCTGACATTCAAGGACAGCATCGAGGCACTCAACCCCAACTTCCACGTCAACGTGATGGCTGTGCCGGAAGCTCAGTTCGACGAGATTTTGGCGACCGACCCGTTGCCAGTGGCGATGTGGTCGTACACCAGCTCGCAGTACAGCACTCCGGACGCATACCTGTTCGACAGCGCACTCTCAGACGGCCGATACGGGGCGGTCAACAGCTTCGTGGATGGGTACTCCGATCCCGAGGCCATAGACGCCCTGATCAACTCCGCTCGCACCACCTTGGACGAGGAAGAGCGTCTGGGAATCCTTTCGGAGATCCAGAA
>JBOGEW010000114.1:0-7255 GCA_050742075.1 Acidimicrobiia bacterium | reverse complement strand
GTACGAGAGCGCATCGCCTACGTGCTGCAAGCCACGAGCATTTCTCGCACTCTTCCCATCTCGGTTCGAGAGGTGGTGACCATGGGGCGCTACGCGTCGTCCGGCCTTGGCCGACGTCTCGGTCGAGACGATCGCAAGGCTGTTGATCAGGCGCTTCAGCGGGTGGAACTGTCCGACGTGGCAGCCGCGTCCTTCCACGAGCTTTCGGGTGGCCAGCGTCAAAGAGTGCTGGTCGCCCAGGGACTCGCTCAGGATCACGACCTGCTCCTGCTGGACGAACCGCTGATAGGAGTCGATCTCGGATCTTCGGCCTCGATCGAATCCAGCCTTTCCGAGGACGTCGCCCAGGGCAACACGGTGATCGTGACCACTCATGATTTGGGGCAGGCGATGGCGGCAGATTGGGTGGTTCTCCTGGCCGGCTTGGTGGTCGCATACGGATCGCCCGCAGCGGTCCTCACCGAGGAGAACCTGGCCCGCGCCTATGGACTCCGGGTAGTTCGCTCCGGCGACCGGTTCGTGGTTGATGATCCCGCCCACCAGGGAACGGACGGCGTGCACGTCCATCTTGATCGCTCTATCCACCTCGAGCCCCCGGGCACCGACCTCCACCGCTAGCGGCACCCCCCTCCCCCCTTCGGGGTACTCCCCCCTGCCCCCTCCGTCGCCTGCGGCGACACCTCCCCCAACACTCGCTTCGCTCGCTGGGGGGAGAAATCGAAACGACGCGGATGAGCCCCGCCAGAGGCGTCGGTAAACTCGAACGATCCCGTGACCACACGCAGACCACCCGCGTCTCCGTTTGAAGTGCTCAGCCGGGGGTTGCGCCTTATCGGCCGCTTCGTGAGCTGGCACCCTCGCCCGTTTATCCGGGCGGTTTTCGGCGCGGCCATGTTCGCCTCGGCCATCATCGGCTCCGCCTACCTCATCGGACGGATCACCGATGAGTTGGTCATTCCGGTGCTAGACGACGGGGAGCCGGTGAATGGCCGCGTCTTGCCCGCAGTGGCGGCCGTGCTGGCGATTGCGCTCTGGAAAGCAACCGGCATCGTTCTCCGGCGGTTCGGGGCATCGTGGTTGCAGTTCAACGTGCAGGCGGATCTGCGGATGCGGCTCGTGAAACAACAACTCAAGCTCAAACTGGGATGGATCTCGCGGCGGACCACCGGAGACCTGCTGGCGGTGACAGACTCAGACGCCAGCCAGGCGATCTGGATTCTCGGTCCGTTGCCTTACGGAACCGGTGTCTCGCTTCTCCTGGTCGGCACGGTCATTTTGATTTTCTCTCTCGACGCCTGGCTCGGTCTGCTCACCTTGGCCTCGGCGGTCGCCATCGTGGCGGTGGAGATGAACGGCAGCTGGAACGTTTTTCCGATGTTCGAGCGGATCCAAAAGATGCGCGGTGACGTCAGTGACGTCGCCCACGAAAGTTTCGACGGTGCCCTGACAGTGAGGGCTCTCGGACGGGAAGACAAAGAGGTCGAGCGCTTCGATGCGGTATCGGAGACCCTGCGATCTGAGCTTGTGCTGCTCGGCCGGCGCTTTGCGTTCTACCGGAGCATCGCCGACGCGATCCCTCATCTGGCGACGATCCTTCTCGTGGTTCTGGGTGCGGGCCGGATCGTGGCCGGGGCGATAACTCCCGGCGAGATGGTGAGCGTGGCCTACCTGTTCTCGCTGTCAGCCGTCCCCGTCAGGCTGGTCGGTTACGTCATCTGGGAGATGGCCTCGAGCCTGGCGGGCTGGGACCGGGTAGAAGATGTCCTGGTCGCGGATGACTTTGTCGAGTACGGAGACCTCCGGGCTACGGAGGTCTATACCGGTGCCGCGGTCGAGGGTGAGTCGGTTGTGTTTTCCTATGACGGTCAGGTGCCGGTCTTGCGAGGGATAAACCTGGAGGCTCCAACGGGTTCGACTGTGGCAGTAGTGGGCGAGACCGGTTCCGGGAAGACCACCTTGACCCTATTGCTGGCGCGCCTTTGGGACCCCAAGACCGGAGCCATCACCCTTGACGGGCGTGACCTGCGCGACTTCGCTGCTTCCGAGCTGTCCAACGAGGTCGCCTATGTCGCCCAGCACGCCTTTCTCTTCGACGACACGGTGCGGGGAAACATCACCCTCGGGGCAGATATCCCCCAGCCCGACGTCTTGGAGGCGGCCCAGTTGGCCGGTGCTCATGACTTCATCTCGGTGTTGCCTGCTGGATACGAAACTCGAATCGGGGAACGAGGTACCACTCTCTCTGGTGGTCAGCAGCAACGCATCGCTCTGGCGCGGGCGCTGGCCCGCAAGCCGCGCCTCTTGATCCTCGACGATGCAACCTCGGCGGTCGACTCGTCGATCGAGGCGCAGATTCTCGCCAAGTTGACGCGGGCGGAATTGCCTTCGACCGTGATCATCGTCGCCTACCGGCGGGCATCGATCATGCTCGCGGACCGTGTTGTCTACGTCGAAGGGGGCGAGGTCATCGCCCAAGGAACCCACGAGGAATTGCTCGAGAACACACCTGGATATGCCCGAATTCTGCGGGCTTACGAAGAGGACGCCATGAAGAAGAGCGCCTGACATGGCCACTCAAGTCGACGATTTCGAGGTTGAGGAGGAAGGCGACCCGATATCGACCCGCCACGCCCTCCGGCGGGCCTTTATTGAGGCACCCAGTCTTCGTCTGGGACTGATAACCACGGTGCTCCTGGCGATTCTTGGCACCGTCGGGACCCTGATCGTTCCCGTGATGGTGCAGCAAATGGTCGATCGCGAATTACTTTCGGAGGGCGGTCCCAACGTCCCGGCCGTTGTCATTCAGGGGGTGCTTGCCATCGCACTGCTAGCTGTGGCCACCTTTCTTGCTCGGACCGCCTTTTTCCGTCTCAGCCGGATGACCGCCGATGGTCTGAAGGAGCTACGGGTAAAGCTCTTTGATCACCTTCACCGCCTGTCGATTCTGCATGTCCAGGCCGAGAGGCGCGGGGCGCTGGTCTCCCGGGTGACGAGTGACATCACCACGATTCAGGAGTTCATGGAGTGGGGAGGCGTAGGCATGCTGATTGGCGGAGCCCAGGTCATCCTCGCCCTCATACTCATGTTCTTCTACCGCTGGCAGCTGGCCGCGCTAGTCCTGATTGGAATAGTCATCTACATAGTGATGCTGCTCTTCTTCCAGAACCTGCTCCAGAAGGCTCACGATCAAGTGCGAGAAAAGGTCGCTGATTCTCTGTCGGTGATCGGCGAGACCATCACCGGGTTACCCGTCATCAGGGCCCACGGAGTGGAGGCGACCACCCTATCCCGCGTCCAGGCGACCCTGACGACCCAGGTTCGAACGGAGCACAGAGCCTTCAAGCTCTCGGCGCTCCTGTTCGCCTCGGCTGAAATTTTTGCCGCCGGGATCACCGCGATGGTGATCGGCGTCGGGGTATATCTGGGAGCGGCCGCCGGCACCTCGGCCGGTGTGCTTCTAGCGTTTCTCTTCCTGGTCAATCTGATGATCGATCCGGTGCAGACTCTGGTCGAGACGATCGATCAGGCTCAGCGCGCGGCGGCGGGCCTCAGGCGGGTGTTGCGCGTCCTCGATACTCCGATCGATATTCCCGACCCGGTCGATGGCGTGGACCTAAAGCCCGGCCCGATCGGGATGCGGATGACCGATGTGTCCTATCGCTATCCCAAGGGGCCGGTGGTGCTTTCCGGCGTTGATGTTCACATCCCCGCCGGGCGCCGGGTGGCGGTGGTGGGTCAGACGGGTTCGGGCAAGACGACCTTCGCCAAATTGGTGACCCGGCTGCTCGACCCCGACGCAGGCGGCATCGAGATCGGCGACGTCCCGCTGAAGATGATCCGCTTCGGCTCCCTCAGAAGGCGAGTCGCCTTCGTTCCCCAGGAGGGATTCCTCTTCAATGCGACCATCGCCGACAACGTTCGGTACGGGGCTCCGGGCGCCACCGACCAGGAGATCGGCGACGCGTTCGCCCAGCTCGGCCTCGAGGCCTGGCTTGAACGGATGCCTTCGGGTCTCGAAACCAAGGTCGGAGAACGGGGCACGAACCTCTCGGCGGGCGAACGACAGCTGGTGGCGCTGGTCCGAGCCTGGATTTCGAAACCCGACTTGCTAGTGCTCGATGAAGCCACTTCGGCGGTCGACCCCTTCCTCGAGGTTTCGCTCCGCCGCGCCATCGAACGCCTGACCGCCGGCCGCACTTCGATCACAGTCGCCCACCGTCTGTCGACCGCGGAGGCATCCGACGAAGTGCTGGTCTTCGACCATGGTGGTCTCGTCGAGCGGGGCACCCACCAGGACCTCCTCGCCCGCAACGGCATCTACACCAGGCTCTATGCCGACTGGAACCGCGGCGCCAAAACCGCCTAACTCCGAACCCAGGGTTGTTAGCCCACGAAACCGATGACTGTGGCCCACAGATCGGATCGAGAAGAAAAATGCGCCGATTCCTGATCGACACCGACACCGCTTCCGATGACGCGGTGGCGCTCGTGATGGCTCTGAAGCATCCGGACGTCCAGGTCGAGGCCATCACGGTCGTCGCTGGCAATGTCCCCCTCGACCAGGGGGTGCAGAACGCTCTCTACACGGTGGAGTTGTGCGGGTCGCGGGTGCCGGTCTTTGCAGGCGCGTCAGCCCCCCTCGAGCGGCCACTCGAAACCGCGCAGTTCGTCCACGGCGACGATGGGATGGCCGACATCGGTCTCCCCCTTTCAGGACGGTCGCCGCAACCAGGTGAGGCAGTCGACATCATCGCCTCGACGATCAACGATCACGTCGGCGAGATCACGTTGGTCACTCTCGGGCCTCTGACCAACTTGGCGACCGCGCTGAGGCGAGATCCTTCCCTAGCGAGCAAGGTCGCCGAGTGTGTGATCATGGGTGGCACCGGGCAGGGACCCGGAAACGTCACCAACAACGCCGAATTCAACATCTGGGTTGACCCCGAAGGGGCCAAGGTCGTCTTCGAGTCAGGGATGCCGATCAAGCTGGTGGGATGGGACATCTCCTGCCAGTACGCCACCTTCGGACCAGAAGCGGCGAAGGCGTTGCGAGATATCGGCACCGCGCTCGCCCGGTTCTGCATTGACATCCAGGCGACCGTGAATCGGTACGCGATCGAGGAGTCAGGTCTAGAAGGATTCGATCTGCCCGACCCCATTGCCACGGCAATCGCCTTGGACCCCCGAATCGCCACCCGGATCCGGCCCGTCAGCATCCAGGTCGGAACCGGGGATATCGATCGGGGAGCAACACCGATCGATTCATCTCGCGAGCCGAATGTAGAGATGGTCGAGGAGGCCGATCGCGAACGGTTCCTCGAAGTGCTGCGGGCCGCCCTGAGATAAGTCCTAGGTCCGGCCGAAGCGATCGAACTCCGGTAGGTCGACACCGGCTCGGGCGATCAACTCGTCCACCGCTGCAACGGCCGCCGTCAGGTCAACCGGCATCGCCCGTGCCCACGGGTCCTCGCTCAGCTCGACCTCGCGCAGGCGAAAGCCGTCCGGCTCGGTTGTCTCCAATGCCTTCCAATCGATCGGCATCGCAATGGATGCTCCCGGGCGCGGTCGCAGCGAATAGGGACAGACCGCGGTCGGGCCGAAGTGATTTCGCATCCAATCAACAAAAACCCGGCCCTTCCGCTCCTTCTTCAGAAATTCCACTGTCATCTGGTCGGGGTGGTTCTGGGCCAAGAGGGTGGCCACCGCCTGCGCGAAGCGACCCATCTCGTCGAAGCTGATGGTTGGTTGGAGCGGCGTAACGAGGTGAAAACCTTTCGAGCCCGAGGTCATCAGCCAGGTGGGCAGGTCGAGGGCGCCGAGGAACTCCGAAGTTGCCCGAGCCGAGAAGCGAACCCCTTCGAGATCGCCCTCCGACGGATCCAGGTCAAAAACCATTCGATCCGGGTGCTTGAGCTGGGAGGCCCGAAAGCCGGGGATGTGAAAGGTGATGGTGTTCTGGTTGGCTAGATAGGCGAGGCCCATCTCGTCGCGGATGACCGGATAGTTCACGGTCCCGTCTTGTTTGGCGAGTTCGATCCGGTCGATGTAGTCGGGGAAGCCCTTGCCGGCGTGCTTCTGCATGAAGCCTTGTTTGTCGATCCCCTGTGGAAATCGTTGGATCGTCAAAGGGCGGTCGATCAGATGGGGGAGCATCACCTCCGCCACGCGGTGGTAGTACGCGGCGACCTCGCCTTTGGTCACCCCCGAATCGGGGAAGAGCACCTTTTCGGGATGGGATACGACAACCAGAGATTGGATTCTCCCACCTAGCATCACAGAGGGTGAGCGACACCGAGGTGCCGGGACTCGAGCCCGCAGCTTTTGGCTCCAATTCGTGGATCGTGGACGAGATCTACCAGCAGTTCCTGGAGGATCCGGAGTCGGTCTCGAAGTCGTGGCGGGCGTATTTCAATGGCGAAGGCCCTGATGAATCGCCGGCGCCACTCCCAGCGGCTTCACCACCCGTGGTCCCCGCTGTCGAACCTTCTGGTGTAGTGATTGACCCGGAGGCGCCGGTCCCGACGGCCCCGTCAACGCCGCCGTCGCCCCCGACTCCTGCCCCCGTCCCGCCTCAGCCGCCAACCAAACCGGCACCGGATGCAGTTCTTCTCCGGGGATCGGCGGCGGTCGTCGCCGAGCGGATGGAGGCGAGTCGCGAGATCCCGACCGCGACTTCGGTGCGCAATGTCCCGGCGAAGCTGCTCGAGGTCAACCGTCTCATCATCAACAACCAGCTGAAGCGGCTGACCCAAGGCGGGAAGATCAGCTTCACTCATCTGATCGGATACGCGGTGACGCGGGCTTTCAAGGAGCTGCCACATCTCAACGTCGCCTTCGCGGAGATCGACGAAAAGCCCCATCTCGTCCGTTATCCCCACGTCAACCTGGGCCTGGCCATCGATGTAGAACGAAAAGACGGTTCCCGCGGTCTGGTGGTTCCCAATATCCGGGAGGCCGAGACCCTTGACTTCCGCTCGTTCTGGCAGAAGTACGAGGAGCTGGTCGAAAAGGCCCGCTCGAACCGGCTGATGCCTGACGAGTTCGCCGAGACGACAGTCACCCTTACCAATCCCGGCACGATCGGCACCGTCCAGAGCGTTCCCCGCCTGATGCCCGATCAAGGGGTAATCGTTGGCGTCGGGGCGATCGCCTATCCACCCGAGTTCCAGGCCGCCGATGCCGGATTCATCGCCCGGCAAGGGATTGGGCGGGTGCTCACTCTCACCTCGACCTATGACCACCGCGTGATCCAGGG
>JBOGEW010000113.1:0-2751 GCA_050742075.1 Acidimicrobiia bacterium | reverse complement strand
CATCGCCGCCCCCGCCCAGAATGCGCCGGCCAGGATGTGAATCAGTCGAAGGCCGGCAACCATGGGGCCTTTCTACTAGCCAGCCTTCCAAAATGCTGTCCCTGCGGCAGAAACCCAAGGCTGTGGGTCCTCCGTCCTATCCATTGCCATGTCTGTCATCCGATCAACTAGCGATGCGTGCCCGTTTCTATCCTGCGATCGCCGCGCTCCCTGCCGTTGCCCTGTGGAGAAGCTATCGGCGTGCCATCGAAGAGTTCAGCTCCCAGCCGGCGGTGCGTCCGAGCCAGCGAGGGCAGGTCAGATCGATTCCCACCTCGTGGGGGCGCCTCACCTATCGATTCGTCGTTGGCTCCGACCCCCGCCCGGCGCTGGTGTTGATCCATGGGTGGGGCCGAGCTGCCGACTCAGTCTGGTCGCAATTTATCGAACTGACCCGTCGCACGATGATCGCGATCGATTTGCCGGGCCATGGCCGTTCTCTGCTCGAGAAGGGCCGATTTACCTTCGATCTCGCCGCCGAGGCGGTGATCGATGCGATCACTGACGCCCACCTAATCCGCCCGATTCTCGTCGGGCACTCCTTGGGAGGACCGATCTCTCTTACGACCATTCGCCAGCGGGGTCACCATGCCTTCTCAGGCTTTGTAGCCGTCGCCTCTTCAGCCTTCTGGACCCGACCTCGTCAGAAATTGATCGTGGCGGCAGCTCCGTACGTACTGTCTCAAGATTCGCCGATCCTGATTGGTTTCCACAGAGCTGAGGCACGGCGGGATCCGATGCGAGCCGACCGGATGGCTTGGGAGTATTCACTACGACCGAGCCGAGCGATTTTGACAGAGTCGGCTCACGCCCTTCGGAGATTTGACGCTCGGCAGTGGAAGGATCTGACCCTCCCGCCCGCTCTGTGGGTGGTGACTACCAAAGATGGTGTGGTCAACCCGGCCGACCAGCTTTCCTCCGCGAAGCACTTTGGAGTTCCGACGGTGAGCCTTGAATCACATCATTCTGAGTTCATTCGGGATCCAGCCCCGTTGGCGAACATCATCGAGGATGCCGCCGACCAGTGGAGTCGACAACTCCCCATCGGTATTCGGCGGCGGAGCGATCGTCTACGTGCCTTGGACGAACAATGAAGGAGCTCTTGTTCGGGTTTGTTGAAGATCCGCCGCGGATCACTACCACCGAGATTTTCAGATTTGAGGTCGAGAGATGATCGCGACAGCCAGGGCAGTCAAAGTGGCGAGGTATGAGAGACCGGTGGCCGCCATGACACCCGTATAAGACGTTACGCGGAGCGAGAGCAACACCGCGACCATTAATAGCGCAGCAGTTGCGGCCAGTACGCCCAGCACCGCGCTTGAGGCAAGAAGCGTCGTCGAGTCGAGAGTTGAAAGCCTCGTTCCTTCGAGGACAGCGCCAACAATTCCGGCTATGGCAAGCCGGCGCAGCGGCCAGCGTGGGAGCTTGGGGTCCACCAGGAACCAGTGGCCGAGCAACATCTCCGCCGAGATCCCTCCCAAGCTGGCGGCGCCGATCAGGGCACTGAGCCATCCCAATTGGTTGGCGCTGGCCACGATCCAGAAGGCGGAAGCCACCGCCAAAAGGGCACCCATTCGAGAGACGGCGGCGCTGAGCGCCAAACCTAGCCCGACCCAGGCGAACGGCCCCAGGCCCAGGAGAGCGGCACCGAGACCAATGAAGGCAGCGACCGATGCACCCAGCCGCACGAAGGCCGGCCGGGCTACCTTCCAGAAGAACACGATCGCTGTGCCGATGCCGAGTCCGCCCGCCCAAAAGGCGAGCACCGCCCCCGGATCAGGTGGATTCATTCAGCCAGGCGTCGATTCGCGAGACGACTGCTTCGGGGGTGAACCCGAAATGCTTGGCGATGTCTTCGGCGGGGGCCGAGGCTCCGAACTCATCGATGCCGATGGCGAGGCCATCGCTCCCGATGATCCTCTCCCAACCGAAGGTCGAAGCGGCCTCGATCGAGACCATCGGCAGCCCCTCCCCCAGTACCTCCCTGCGGTACTCGTCGTTCTGCTCGTAGAAGAGCTCCCAGCAGGGAAGGCTGACCACCCGGACCGAGCGATCCATGAGTTCGGCGGCGTCGAGCGCAAGCGCCACCTCAGAACCGGTGGCAACGATGACGAGGTCATCGCCCTGGCGGAGGACGTATCCGCCGCGGGCCACTCCGCCCCGCGTTCTCTCGAGCACCGGCACCGGCTGGCGGGTGAAGAGCAAAACCGTGGGTCCGTCCGATCGGTTGAGCGCCACCTCCCAAGCTTCGATCGATTCAGTGGCGTCGGCCGGTCGCACCACCCACAAACCCGGCATCGCTCGTAGCGAAGCGAGGTGCTCGATCGGCTGGTGGGTGGGCCCATCCTCGCCGAGAAAGATCGATTCGTGGGTGTATACCCAGATCGATGGGACCGCCATCAGAGCTGAGATGCGAACCGCCGGCCGCATGTAGTCGGAAAATACGAAGAAGGTGGCGGCATACGGTCGGAGCCCACCATGGGCGGCGATGCCGTTGGTGATCGTGCCCATGGCGTGCTCGCGGACGCCGAAGGCGAGGTTACGGGCGGTTCGATCCCGCTTGCTGAATCGATCCGTGGACTTGATCTCAGTCTTGGTCGACTCGACCAGGTCCGCCGCTCCCCCGATGAAGTTGGGCACCTTCTCGCCGATTTCTTCGAAGAGCTGACCCATTGCTGCCCTGGTGGCGAGCGGCTTGGCGAGGTCGAAAGT
>JBOGEW010000112.1:0-7354 GCA_050742075.1 Acidimicrobiia bacterium | reverse complement strand
ACCCCGGACCCACCATGACCCGAGGACCGCAACTGGGACCACCACCGTCGCCACCACCAGCCCGGTAAGAAAGGTCAGAGCTCCGAACCGGCCTGCCCTCGACAAGCTGTGCAACCGTCCGGGCCTGACCACTCGTCCTTTACGTTCCGTGCGGGGAGGGCGGGTGGATCGTACGACGATCAAGATGGCGACCGCCATGACGACCAGAGCGGCGGCGAGAAGCGTGGCCGGACGTCGATCGATGCGACCGGCATATTGCAAGAAGATCGCCCGGGTGAACGTGTCGTACCCGAGCAGCGAAACCGCCCCGAAGTCGGCCAGGGCGTAGAGCCCGACCAGGAGCGCGCTCGACCGCAAGGCGGGTCCCACCTGGCCGAGGAGGACAGTCCGCATCCTCTTCATGCGGCCCGCACCCAAGGCCCGGGCGATCTCATCCAGTGCGGGGTCGATCCTCCGCAGGGCCGGGACCAGGCTGAGATGCACATAGGGAAAGGTCGAGACAACGAGGGCCACAGCAGCACCGAAAAGCCCCCGTGGGATTGGCAGGGGCTTTCCACCAAGCGCCACGACCATCTCGCTGAGGATCCCTTGCTGGCCGGTCCCGGTGAGAAGGACGAGAGCGAGAACGTAGGAGGGGATCACCAGGGGCAGCGCCACCACCGTCGACCACAGCCGGGCGCCGGCCAGATTGGTGCGGGTGGTAAGCCACGCGGTGCAAGAGCCGATCACGACCGCACCGACGACCACGATGAGGGTGAGCAGGAGCGTGTTGAACACCAACTCCCCCAGACGACCCGACGGGAGGACCGCTTGCCAGCCCCCGGAGAGCGCCTGCCAGAGCAGGAAACCGAAAGGAAAGAGCAGGGGGACCACGGTCAGGGTCGCGACCCAGACGAGACCCGGCGGGGCCCGGCGTCCGCGGTCGGTCCCGGTGAGCACCCCACCGCCGGCGACGGCTGTGCTCACACTCGCTCCTCAGGCGAGGCCGGCAGATGCGATCAAGTCGGTGGCCTGGTCGAGCACCGCCGCCAGTTCGGCGCTCGACAGCGCCGGGCTGACCAGCGTGTCAAGAGCCGGCAATCCTTCCGGAGCGGGTGCGCCGGGGGCCACCGGATACTCGAAGTTGGTTTCCGCGAAGTAGGCCTGTGACTCCGATGACAAGAGGAACTCGATCAACGATTGCGCCCCCTCGGGATTGGAGGCCGTAGCCAGAATCCCAATCCCCGACGGCATGACCAGCGAGCCGGCGTCGGCTTCGGTGAAAAAGTGGTTCTGAGCGGTTATCGAGCCCTGCTCGGCCGCCAGTTCTCGCAGGTAGTAATGATTGATGAGCCCCAGGTCGAGGTCGCCTGCATCGACCGCGGCCGCGATCGGCGAGTTGCCATCAAAAGTGACTGGACTGTTGGCCGCGATCCCCTCCAGCCATTCGCTGGTGGCTTCCTCGCCCTCGAGCAGGATCATCGCCGAGACAAAGGTTACGAACGATCCGTTGGTCGGGGCGATGCCAAAGCGGCCGCTCCATTCTGGGTCGGTCAAGTCCCGATAGGTGGCCGGGAGCTCGCTTTCGTCGACCAGCTCGGGATTGAAGGCCAGCACCCGGGAACGAGCGGTGATCCCCACCCAGCGTCCGTCCGGATCGGAGAACTGCTCGGGGGCCAGGCTCAGGATCGATTCCGGCAGGGGAACCATGAGATCCGCCACCGATCCGAGGGAGGCTGGATCCTGGGAATAGAAAAGGTCGGCCGGTGAATCGGTGCCCTCGGTGAGAATTGTCGCCGCCATTTCCGGGGAACTGCCGTAGCGAACTTCCACGTCGATTCCCATCTCGTCCTCAAAACGAGAGAGCAAGGGGCCAACCAGCTCTTCGGTCCGACCCGAATAGAGCACTACGGTTCCTCCGTCGGCGGCAGAACTTGCCGGCGGGGTGGTGGTGGTTGCTGCGGTTCCTCCGTCGGCGGCCGAGGTTGGCGGCGGGGTGGTGGTGGTTACCGCAGCCGTGCCCCCGCAGGCGATGAGGACTGCGACGATGAGCAAGATGAGAGGATTCGCCTTCATTCGCCCACCATATTTTCCCTGTCTCCGTAGTGCAAATAAGCCTGACGATGATCGTAAGGCTAACCTAACAGCAAGGGATCGGAATGGCTGAGGACCCTTACACCGCCACCTACCGGGAGTACGTCGCCGCCATCTACGAGCTCGGCGAGGAGGGACTGGCGGTGATCCAGGCGCGGATCGCCGACTGGCTCGGCGTCAGCCGCGCCTCGGTGTCGGAAATGATTCGCAAAATGGAGACCGATGGGTTGGTCGAGACCGGGACCGAGATAGTCCTTACCCCCCCGGGCCGGCATCTGGCCGAGGTCGTAGTCCGCCGGCACCGGCTCGCCGAACGGTTTTTGACCGAGGTCCTCGGCCTGCCTTGGGTGAAGGTTCATGCCGAAGCCGAGGTTTGGGAGCTCGCTATCTCCGACGACGTCGAGGCCGCGATGCTCGCAAAGCTAGGGCAGCCGACGACGTGTCCCCATGGCAATCCCATCCCGGGAGCTGGTTACCGCCAGCCGCGGTTGAGCCAGATGTCCCAACTGGGATCAGAGGCCCTCTTCCTCCACAGGGTCTCAGAGGAGTTGGAGCTCGACAATGAGATCATGGGGTTTCTCGACGACTCCGGGCTGCGTCCCGGGGCGAGGGTGGAGTTGATGGCTCGCACTCCCGACGGAACCCTCACCATCTCGGTGCACGATGGGGAACGGGTCGGTGTGAGCCCTTTTATCGCCGAGCGACTCTTCTTATCCGATAGCCCTGTCTGAGCACGGGTCTTCCAGAGGTTCAGCCGTGAGGACCGCGAGGGCGGCGCGTGCTGCCTCTTGTTCCGCCTCCCGCTTGGAACCGCCGCTTCCCGAGCCCCGCAGGCTTCCTCCCACCATCACATCGGCGTGAAAAACCTTGCGATGGTCGGGTCCGCTGGACTCCACCCGGTAAACCGGAAGGAGCCCCGTGGCCGCCAGCACTTCTTGCAAACGCGTCTTGTGATCGGCCCCGCCCGGCCGCCGGGCCCGATTGCGTACGGCATCTTCCCATAGTCGGGAAACGCAGGCCGAGGAGGCCTCGTAGCCCCCGTCGAGGTAGACCGCGCCGATAACTGCTTCCAGCGTGTCGGCCAGAATCGAGGCTTTGCCCCTTCCCCCGGTCACCTCCTCGCCCCGCCCCAGTCGAACATGGGGCGCCAGTCCGATGTCAGTGGCGATCTGGGCCAGGTCATCGCGGCTGACTGCCGCCGCTCGCACTTTGGCCATCTGGCCCTCACTCATGGCTGGATACTCCTCATAGATGAAGGCGGTGATGGCGAGGCCGAGAACCGCGTCGCCCAGGAATTCGAAGCGCTCGTTATCGACTACGTCGGGATGCTCGGCCTGATACGAGCGATGGACCAGGGCTGCCTCCAGAGCCTCGGGGTCTCGGAAGCGATAGCCGAGAGCGTCTTCGAGGTCGCTAAGTACTGGCGGGCCGCTCATCGACCAATTGCCGCTTGGTTGCTGCGGGAGCCACTTGCGCCAGGCGCCGCTTCATCTCTCCGACCAGGTCGCGGGCCAACCCGTCGCGGGCCATGCGGAGGGCGTTGGCGATCGCGACCCGACCTGAGGAGCCGTGGGCGATGACGACAACCCCATTCACCCCCAGGAGATGAGCCCCGCCCGTGTTCTCGTAGTCGAGGCGGCTGCCAACGGGCGAGAACGCCTCCAGCAAACGCTGGCGGACTTCGGCGGGGAGGGAGCCCGAGGCATCGCCGACCAGCCGCGAAACCATGTGGGCAATTCCTTCCGTCGTCTTGAGGGCCACATTTCCGACAAAGCCGTCGGTGACGATGACATCGGCCTTTCCCCCGCCAAGATCGCGACCCTCGACGTTGCCAATGAAATTGAAGGGTGCCTGTGCCATCAGCGGGAACGCTTCCTTTTCCAAAGCCCGGCCTTTGCCCGGCTCTTCCCCGATATTGAGGAGACCGACACGGGGGGTCGTCATACCGAAGAAGATTTCGGCTGCCACCGACCCCATCACGCCGAACTGGATCAGGTGCTCAGCCTTGACTTCGGTATTGGCGCCGCAATCGAGAATCAGGGTGGGGGTCTCCGGCGTCGGAATCACCGAGGCCAGGGCGGGGCGGAGAACGCCGCGAGCGCGACCAACGAGGATCGTTGCGGCTGCCATCGCCGCCCCCGTCGATCCGGCGGAAACAAAGGCGCCCGCCGACCGGTCCCGAACCAGGCGGGCGGCAACATTTATCGAGGCGTCAGGTTTCTCGCGCAGTGCCCGGGTGGGGTCCTCCCCCATCCCGATCGCCTCTGAGGCGTCGACGATCGTCAGCTCAGCTTCGAGGCGATCCAACTCCGGTTGCAGAATGGACCGATCGCCGACCAGCAAGAGATCGACTCCATCGGAGGCTGCCAGTTTGGCCCCGGCCAGTATTTCTGCGGGAGCCCGATCTCCTCCCATGACATCGAGGGCGATGGCGGTCATTCGCCCTCATTCAAGTCCGCACCTCGAATCTCCCCGCTCATTGGGCATCGAGGCGACCCTGGTCATTCGGTCTCGAGAACCTCCCGACCCCGGTAGGTGCCGCAGTTGGGACACGCCCGGTGCGGCAGCTTGACCGTGTTACAACGCGGACAGAGCGACATCGAGGGCCGGGCAATTTTCCAGGCCGACCGGCGCGAACGCGTCCGCATGCGCGACATTTTCTTCTTTGGCACCGCCATGGTGTCTTCCTTTTAGGATCCGAACAGTTGCTTGAGGGCCGCAAATGGCCCCTCGGAGAGATCTCCGTGACCTTCGCAGGGGGCATTATTCAAGTCGGCCCCACATTCTGGGCAAATTCCTGCGCAATGCGGCCGGCAAAGTGGGTCCGGGGGAAGCGCTAAGGAGAGTTCGTCACGGACTATCGGTTCGAGATCGATGACTCCCTCCGGCGAGATCGCACTCTGATCGTCGTCGGGATGTCGGACGAACAGCTCCGACCACTCCGTCTCGATCGGCCCCTCCCATTCGGTCAGGCAGCGTGCGCATACGTGATCAGCCATGACTCCCGACCAACCATCGGCCAAAATCCCCTCGTGGACGGCGGTGAGGTGGGCAAAGGTCGCCGAACTGGTGCGGGTGCTGGTCTCCCCGACCGTTAGGAAGAGCTTCAGCTCGCCGTAGACATCGCGGTGCAAGCCGGGATGGCCACAGAGGTCGGTCACCTGAAAACGAAGGTCGGCCATCAGTCGAGCGGTGGTAAGGGAGACTTGGGCCGGGCTTTGTGGAATTCGTCTCGGGCGAAGTGCACCCGCCCCAGGAGCTCAGTCAAAAGAGTCTCGATCCTTGAGAGATGCCCGTCGATCTCGTCCTCCGACTCGAGACGAAGGCGCCGAGCGTCGCCCTCGGCCCGCCTGACCAGGATGTTTGCTTCTTCGACTGCCTCCGAGAGGATGTGGTTCTCCGAGACCATCCGCCGCGATTCGGACTGGGCGCGGTCCATGATTTCTTTGGCTCGTTCGTTCGTCCGGGCAATGAAGGCTTCCCGCTCGCGCACCATCCAGCGGGCGGCCCTCAACTCATTGGGCAGATCGGCTTGCAGTTTCTGGAGGCGTTCTGTGATCCAGTCGCGGTCGATGAGGATGTTGCCGGAGAGCGGCACCGACTTGGCCTCCTGCACCTCGGCGATCAGCGACTCGAGCAATTCGAATACATCGATGCTTTCGGTTTCACGCAAATCGGTTTCGTCGGTCACAACCGCTCCTTCAGGATTCTGACGACGGCTTCGGGGACCAGGCTCCCCACCTCACCACCGAGGCGGGCGACCTCTCGCACGAGAGAGCTCGACAGGTAGCTCCATTGCGGGTTGGTGGGGATGAAGAAAGTCTCGACGCCGGCCAGGGTCCGATTCATCTGGGCCATCTGCAGCTCGTAGTCGAAGTCGCTCACCGCCCGCAGGCCCTTGACGACGAGATCGACTTTCTTCTCACGGGCGAAGTCGACCAGAAGTCCCTCGAAGGCTTCGACCTCGGCCCGACCCTCGAGCAACTCATTGAGCAACGCGACTCGATCCGCGGTCGGCATGAACGGCTGCTTGGACGGGTTCTCGACCACGCCCACCACGACTCGGTCAAAGGTGGAAATGGCTCGATTGATCACATCCAGGTGACCATTGGTCGGTGGGTCAAAGCTGCCGGGGCAAAGGGCGGTCGTCAAGGTCGCTCCGTTTCTTCCCCATATTGTTGCGCATAGCGCAGAAGATGGCTGTCACCGTACCGGTAGGTTGCCAGCAGGTACCAGCCGATGGGTGCGGGCGGGGCAGGGCTCGTCCGTCGACGATGGAGCACCAATTCGGCCCGGCCCAACCGTGCGGCCGCCCGAAGGTCACCTGTAACTGCTTCGTCATCAAGAGACCACGGAGGATCAACGAATACAAGATCAAACGGTCCTTGGGCCGAGGCCAGGAAACGGGCGACCGGGCGATCGATCACAGTCGCTCTTTCATTCAAGCTCAGGTTCCTCAAGTTCTGACGAAGTGCAGACAGAGCCTTGCGGCCATATTCGACGAAGGTACAGAGTCTTGCTCCCCGCGACAGCGCCTCAATGCCGATCGAGCCGGAGCCGGCGTAGAGGTCGAGCACTTCGGCATCGATGACCTGGGTGCCGAGGGCCGAGAAGATGCCCTCTCTGGCACGATCGGTCAACGGCCTCGTCTCGCGGGTGTCGGGGCCGATCAATGATCGCCCCCTGGAGGAACCGGCGATCACCCGCATGGGGGCGGGTTCTGCGGGCTGGAACCGTCGATTTCGAGGGCTTGCAACCCTGGGTTCGCTAGGACTTGAAGAGCCATTCCACCTTCTCGCCGAGAAGAGCGCGGATCTCGTCCTTGAGCTCCTCATAGTCGGAGAGGTCGGGGTCCCGGTCCACCAGAGCAAAGGCTTCCCGGCGAGCGACGAACAGCTCGCGATGATCTCGGATGATGTTGGCGAGTTTGAGATCGACCATCCCCGACTGCCGCGCCCCGAACACGGTCCCCTGCCCTCGGAGGAGGAGGTCGATCTCGGCCAGGCGAAATCCGTCCGTCGTTTCCGCCATAGCGGCGATTCGCTGCTCGCCCTCGGGGGTGGTCGGGTCGGCGATCAGGATGCAACGACCGGGGTGTTCTCCCCGTCCCACCCGTCCCCTGAGCTGATGGAGTTGGGAGAGACCGAACCGATCGGCATCCTCGATGACCATCACGGTCGCGTTGGGGACGTCGATCCCGACTTCGATCACGGTGGTCGACACCAGCACATCGATTTCACCCCGGCGAAAGGAAGACATGACTGCTTCCTTGTCGACCGAT
>JBOGEW010000111.1:0-6543 GCA_050742075.1 Acidimicrobiia bacterium | reverse complement strand
CCCGGGGACCGACAACGGGCAGCGGCGCCTCATCGACGGCCGCAATGCCTCGGTAGCCGAGGGCACGGGCTGGGAGTTCGGCATCACCATCGAGGGCTGGGAGCCCGCCATCTATGTGGCCGGCGCCGAGGGAACGGTCGAAGAGACCAGGCCATCTTTCGATATCGCCGTCTTCGGAGACGAGGGGAGGGTGGTGGTTCGCATTCCCTTGTCCGTCTTCGGACCGGGCGATCCTGCCACCTGGGCCGATGGGGCAGTGGTGTTGAGTCAGGAGGGCTTTCCTTCTTCCGGCGTTCGCCGCGTGCGCGACGTCGAGCCGTCCGCCCAGCAGTTTCGGCTTGGCGGCGCCCCGGCCGACGCCAACCACACCCGCATCATCGATGTCGCCACCGCTGCCGAGGGCCAACAGGAACAATTGCTATCTGACTACCCCGCTGCCTCCTCAATTGAGGGCCTCTCCGCCAACGACTTCGGCTTGATCCCACTGATCACGGCCGACTAGTCAAACTGCGAACCCTGGGTTGCTAGCCGTCGAAATCGACGGTTGCCGCCCACAGAACAAGTAGGACTGACCGTGGTGATCAGAAGGCGAGGTTGATGGCCTCGGTGAGAAACCGCATATAGGGCACCGATGCCTTGGCCAGCGCGACGTACTCAGTGAGAAAAGTGTCCGACGTGACCATTCGGTCCGGGAGGCGGACACCGGCGATGAAGTCTTTCCGCTTGAGATCGTCGACCAGGGGATGCTCGGGATCGAAACCCTGGGGAGGCTTCTGGAGCGATTCTCCATCGAGGGTGTAATGGTTCATGAATGCTTTGCCGTGGGCGGCCTTCTTCCAGCCGGCCGGATCCTCGACAATGGCCTGGCGGATTTGGCGGGCAACGGGAGCTTCCGGCCGCCAGAGGCCGACACCGGCATAGGAGTTGGCGGGCTCGATGTGGAGATAGAAGCCCGGGGCATGGATATCTGAACCCGCTTCGTGATAGAAGCGCATCCCGATGTTGGTCTTGTAGGGCGTCTTGTCCTTCGAGAAACGAATGTCGCGATAGACGCGGAGGAGCGAGCCGCCCTGGACGCGGGCGTCGGCTTCGAAATGAGGCGAAATCTTCTGCAGGCGGGGAGCGAAGTCGGAGATGAAGGCCAAGGCCGGCTCCTGGACCAGCACGATGTAGCGGTCTCTGTTGGCCTGAAACCAATTCCGCTCGTTGTTCGCGGCTAGCTCACGGATGAACTTGAACGTGCCGGGTGTGAAGTAGGTAGCCATGCCTCCTTATACAACTCGCCCCAATTGATGTCGAGAGGGTCGAGCTTCTCGCCCGCCACCTGTTTCCGCCCCCAGCGAGCGTTGGGGGCGGTGTCGCCGTAGGCGAGGGAGGGGGGCAGGGCGCCGCTACTTCCCCCCTCCCCGGCCTCGCCGGTTCTCCCCCCTGCGGGGGGAGAACCAGCCCGGGCTGTGCCGGTACTCCGCGGGGGGAGAAACAGGGTCAGCCGAGGAGGGATCGGAGGGTCTGGATCGTGTCCGCCTCTTCGGGGCGCTTATCTGATCGGTAACGCTTCACCCGGGCGAAGCGCAGAGCGACCCCGCCGGGGTATCGAGTGGAAGCCTGGACTCCGTCGAGGGCGATCTCGACCACCTGTTCCGGTCGGAGATAGACCGTCCACTGGTCGCGACTTGCTTCCAGAGTCGGGAAGTACTCGGTCTGCCACGCCAGCAATTCGTCGGTCATGCCCTTGAATGTTTTCCCCACCATTATGAACTCGCCTGTCGAAGCGTCGCGGGCCCCTAGGTGAATGTTCGACAAGAAACCAGAGCGGCGCCCATGTCCCCACTCGGCAGCCAGTACCACCAGGTCATAGGTGTGCACTGGCTTCACTTTGCGCCAGGTCTTTCCTCGCCGTCCCGCCTCGTACGACGACTTGAGATCCTTGATCATCACCCCTTCCTGACCCGCCGCCAGAGCACTTTCGGCGAAGGACTCGGCCTCCGCTATTTCATCGGTGGTGATGCGCGGCACCCGCCTTCGGGCGGGAACGACCCGCTCAAGAGCAGCCAGGCGCTCGTGCAAGGGCCGATCGATCAGATCGACTCCGTCGAGATGCAAAACGTCGAAGAAGAAGGGCACGACCGGAACCTCGGCAAAGGCACGCTCCTCGGTCCCGAATCTGCTCATCGTCTCCTGGAATGGCTGCGGGGTGCCATCGTCGCGTAATGCCATCGCCTCCCCGTCGAGGACGACGGCTCGTACCGGCAGGTCCAGGGCCGCTGCTACCACCTCCGGCATACGATTCGTGATGTCGTTGAGATTGCGGGTGTACACCACTACCTCCCCTCCTAGACGGTGTACCTGGATGCGCGCTCCGTCGAGCTTCCACTCCACGGAGGTGGGACCTTTGATCGCCTCGGCGATGCTCGCTCCTGGTGACGCCAGCATCGGTTGGATGGGGGACAGCACTCGGAGTCCGATCGTGACCAGGCCCGGCTCACCCTCGGTGGCGGCGATGCGGGCGACCTCTCCTAGATCGGCTTGCAGCATCGAGGCGCGCCGCACGGTCGCCGCAGGAATCGCGTACGCCTTCGCCACCGCCTCGGTAAGAATGCCGGCCAGGGCACCCTGGCGGAGCTCGCCGGTCAAAGAGCGACGGAGGAAGTCCTGTTCCCCTTCTGTTGCTCGTCCGAAGAGGTTGGCCAGCAGCCTTGCCCTCGCCGATTGCGAGCCGGGACCAACGGATCCCTGCAGTTGGTCGAAGTGACCATCGACTTCGGCGATGGTCAGGCTCGGTGCCGGGGCTGGCTCAACCGACGTTCCGAACGCCGAGGCATAACCCACGCCGATTCGACCCTGCCGGGGCTCGCCTCGCAGGAGCCCGATCGCTGTTGGGAGATCGACCGGATCGAGGACCTTGAGAAACAATGCCAATCGCGCGGTTTTGGCGTTGCGGGAACTCGTCCCCGCCACCTCCTGTGAGGTGTCGATTAGTTCGGCCAGCAAGGTGCTCATAAAGGCACGATAAGCAGCGTCTAGCGTGGCGCTGTGAACGATCAAGAAGCGCTTTGGTCCGACTTCTTGGCCTACATTGAGCGCGCCCCGGCGGCTCACAATCCCGCTGTTCTGTTCGCCGGATTCCGCGACGAACTCGTAGCCGAGGGCATGTCGAAAGACCACGCCTCAGACTCGATCCGGGAGATCGTGACCATGGCGACTTGGCGGCGGGACTGGACGGCCCCGATGTTCGACCGGATCTACGCGTCGCCGGAACCGCGGTTTAGCACTCTCCCCAATGTCCTTCTGGTGGAAGTGACAGACGGTCGGCTACCCGGCGTCGCCCTCGACATCGCCATGGGCCAGGGTCGTAATGCCCTCTATCTGGCTTCTTGCGGCTGGAAGGTGACGGGCTTCGATGTCTCGAGAGAGGGGATCGCGGTCGCAACGACGGAAGCCATGGACAGAGGACTCTCCATTGACGCTCGAGTCGCGGCCCACGACGAGTTCGAATATGGCTCCGAGAGGTGGGATTTGATCGTGATGACCTATGCCTTGGTCCCAGTCACCGAGGTCGCTTTCGCCGAGAAATTGGTCGACGCGCTTCGTCCCGGGGGCCTGATCGTGATCGAAAGCTTTGTGATCGGGGCTGATCGCCCGCCGCGACCCGTCGAGATCGATCCCGATCAACTTCGCCAAGCCTATTCACAGCTGCAGGTCCTGAGGTTCGAGGACGCCATGGATACTTCCGATTGGAGCGATGAACCGGCGCGAATAGTACGGATGGCTGCTGCCAAGAACTAGGCGCCACATCCTGCCGACAGAGCGGCCACGATCCCAAGATCGTCGTCGACGTACTCCCACGCGGTAGTCCCCGATCCCTCGTAGTAGTACCCGTCGACGACGATCTCCATCTTGTCGTCGCCGTTGAGGTCGGCGAATGCGGTGACAGCGTGGGATACGACGTAGGCGTTGTCGGCCGACCCCCGCGAAAACTCGATGACCACGGTGGCTTCCTCGACATCGACCATCTTGCGCATCATCACCAGGCTGTAGGAGTCAGCGTTACCAAAGAGGTCCTCGGGTATCCGACGGATCACCAGCAGCTCCTCTTCGACCCCGTCCCCCTCGAGGTCGAAAGTCAGATATTGCGCTACCGCCGGTTCGGGGTCAGACAGGCCACGATTGGCGAGGAAGCTGGTTGCTTCGGCTATCAGATCTGCGGGAGGGGTGCCAGCAGTTGCCACCGCCCGGGGAACCACATCCCAGGTGGCGCCGGTGATGGCAATCGCCCCCGTTTCGTTGCGACCCACGGGCAAGGGAGGATCAAGCTCGATCATCGGCGTCTGAATCGGTTCGCAGATCCGCAGGGTCGATCCGGTGGCGGTGCCAGCGACGCCACCGAGATCGATCACCTGATACTCCTCGCCTCCCTCGACTTCGAAGACCGCCTCGCCGGGAACCCAGTGATCGCCGTCGTGATAGCCGAGCAGTCCCGAGCTGCTCACCACCAGAGGGAATTCCGACGCTGGACCGGCCATCGTGGTGGTGGTAACTGGCGGGTCGGTCGTCGTCGAATCGGTCAACGCGGTTGTGGTGGGATCGCTCGTCCTACTGCTCGTCGTGGCCGACACGGTCGTACTCGTCGGCGTGGCGGCGATGTCCCCGCACGCAACCAGGAGCAAGGCGAGGATTAAGACTGGGCGGGTCAAGGCGCTCGAAACGAGAGCAGGTCAAGATCGAGGGCGCGAAAGAGTCGGGCCAGCGTGTGAAGAGGGAGGCCGCGGACGCCGGAGGGGCTCCCGTCGACTCCGGCAACAAACAACGATCCGATGCCGCCCAGGGCATAGGCCCCGGCCTTGTCCATCGGCTCCCCGGTGGAGACGTACTCGGAAATCTCGTCCTCGGTCAGGTCGAGGAACCTGACCAGGGTCGACTCCACCGCCGACACGGTCCGCGGGGCGGGGTCCATGAGCGTCACCGCCACGCCTGTCAGCACGTCGTGGGTCTGGCCGGAGAGCCGTCGCAGCATCGAGCGAGCCTCGTCCGGGTGTGCGGGCTTTCCCAGGACCCGACCCTCAATGACGACGGTGGTGTCGGCACCAACGGCCACCACCTCTGACTGCGCCGCTGCGCTGGCCTTTGCGCGGGCTATCCGCTCGACGTAGTCATACGGTTCTTCCTCCGGCAACCGGAGCTCATCAACCTCGGGTGCCGCCACTTCGAACGACAAACCCAAGCTTTCGAGTAGCTCCCGGCGCCGGGGCGAAGAGGAGGCGAGGACCAGCTTCACTCGGTGACGAGCTCCCGGCCGGGGGCGGAGCGGGCTTCGGAGCAAATCATCAGCGGAAGCGGAGACGTCCTAGCCCGAGACGATCTGGCGAATCCGCCCGTCGACGGTGACTACGTAGATCTCGCCGGCCGAGTCGACTCCGAAAGAAGTCACCGAGCCCATATCGCCTACCTCGCTCCAAATTTTGCTGTCTGTTATTCCCGAGCCGGTATAGCGGAAGGAGCGCAGCGTGCCTTCACAGAAGTCGGAATAGAAGTAGGTGCCCGCTAATCCCGCCAGCGCCGTGCCGCGATAGACGTAACCCCCGGTGATCGAGCAGCCCTGACTGTGGGTGTATTCGGCCACTGGTCCAAGGAAACCACCGCAGGGACCGCTGAGGCAGTTACTGCCCTCCATTCGCGGCCAGCCCAGATTGATTCCGGTGGCTGACCGCGAGATCACGTTCACCTCCTCGCGAGCGTTCTGACCGACGTCGGCGACATAGAGCAGGTCACCGTCGAAGGAGTTTCGCCAGGGGTTGCGGGCGCCCATCACCCAGATCTCGGCACCAGGGTTCTCCTGATTAACGTTCATCCGCAGGATCTTTCCCAGGAGGCTCGAGGGATCCTGGGCGTTCTCGAACTGGTCGTTTGCTCCGCCGCCGTCGCCCAGGGCGATGTAGAGCAGGCCGTCGGGCCCGAACCCGAGCCATCCTCCGTTGTGATTGGAGGCGGGCTGGTCGATCGCCAGCAACTGGCGCGCGCTCCCGGTATCGGCCCGGTTTGGATCCGACGAGGCCAGGTACTCGACCACCCTGGTGTCACCTGCCGTATTGGTGTAGTTGACGTAGAACCGGCCGTTATTGGCATAGTCGGGATGGAACGCCAACCCCAACAGACCGCGTTCACCGTCACTCGAAACCGCGGCCGCTAGGTCGAGGAAGGTGCCGCCGCCCACGATCCGAATTCTTCCTGTCTGTTCCACGACGAAGAGCCGGTCGTCTCCTGGAGGCGAAGCTAGAAAGAGCGGCCGATCAAACCCGGAGGCGATCGTGGCGAGGGCGAGGCCAGTGACCCGCGGTGGGGGGACGTTGGGCACAAGATCCCAACCGCGGGTGAGGAAGGTCGCCATCTGGTCGCGAAGGACTTGGTCGAAGGGGCAATATCGACCACCTCCGCAACCATTGGTGATCCCGTCGGCGGCTATGGCCTCCACCGCCTCGGTGAAGAAAGCGCCGGCCCCGACGTCGCTGAACGTGCCGGCATGACTGCGCGGGGCCAGGTCGAGGG
>JBOGEW010000110.1:0-8529 GCA_050742075.1 Acidimicrobiia bacterium | reverse complement strand
ACTTGCTGCTGCAGCTAAGAGACAAGGGCAACACGGTGCTAGTGGTCGAGCACGAGCCCGAGACAATCGTGATCGCCGACCACGTCGTCGACCTGGGTCCCGGCGCTGGTACGGCGGGCGGCACGGTCTGCTTCGAGGGCACGATCGAGCGCCTGCGGCGAAGCGGCACTCTCACCGGTCGCCATCTCGACGATCGAGCCTCGCTCAAGAAGATGGTGCGAACGCCCACCGGCAAGCTGGAGATCCGCGGCGCGACGGCGCACAACCTGCAAGACGTCGACGTCGACATCCCGCTCGGGGTACTGGTCGTCGTCACCGGCGTCGCCGGCTCCGGCAAGAGCTCGCTCCTCCACGAGTCGATTTCCCCGGACGCGGCTGTCGTGTCGGTAGACCAAACGCCAATCCGCGGCTCGCGTCGAAGCAACCCGGCGACTTACACCGGACTGCTGGAGCCGATTCGCAAGGCGTTCGCCAAAGTCAACGGGGTGAAGCCGGCGCTGTTCAGCGCCAACTCCGAGGGCGCCTGTCCCAACTGCAATGGCGCCGGCGTCATCTACACCGAGCTCGGCTTTATGGACACGGTCGCTACCACTTGCGAGGTGTGCGAGGGCAAGCGGTTCCAGACCGCGGTGCTCGAATACCAACTGGGCGGACGGGACATCAGTGAGGTCCTCGCAATGTCGGTGACTGAAGCCAGGTACTTCTTTGCCGGCGGTGAGGCCAAGGTGCCGGCTGCCCACGCCATTCTGGAAAGGATGCACGCAGTAGGGCTCGGCTACCTGCATATCGGTCAGCCGCTGACAACGCTCTCCGGTGGAGAACGGCAGCGCCTGAAGCTGGCGATCCAGATGGCGGAGAAAGGAGGGATCTACGTGCTGGACGAGCCGACCAGTGGTCTACATCTCGCCGACGTCGAGCACTTACTCGAACTCTTGGACCAGCTCGTGGATTCCGGGAAGTCGGTCGTAGTGATCGAGCACCATCAGGGGGTCATGGCGCACGCCGACTGGATCATTGACCTCGGCCCTGGCGCCGGCCACGACGGCGGCCGGATCGTCTTCGAGGGCACCCCTGCCGACCTTGTCGCCGCCCGCTCCACTCTTACCGGTGAGCACCTTGCGGCCTACGTCGGCAGCTGATCGAGGCCTTCGCGGAAATCGTGAGGGCCCTCTCGGGAGGCGAATGACGAGTCCCAGGCTTTGACTCTAAAATTGGCGTAGGTTATCTTTACACCCACGGTCCGTCGGGTGAAGGGCCCAACCGACACCATGACCTGAGCGGCCTGAAGGAGACGCAATGGGTGGAGAAACGAAACTCGAGGGACCCGACCTCAGTAAAGAAGGGCTCGCCTCCGACGCCGTCGGAGACCAGGCCCCAGCGATTGGTCATGTAGACGGCAAGCCGGTGATTGTGATCCGGACAGCGTCGGGACTAAGAGCCGTCGGCGGCCGTTGCACCCATTACGGGGGTCCACTCGGAGAGGGGTTGGTCGACGGTGCGAGAATCCACTGTCCCTGGCACCACGCCATCTTCGACATCACAACCGGTGAGGCGGTCGGAGCACCCGCCCTCAACCCAATCCCGACCTACCAGCCGACAGAACGTGACGGGCGGGTCTATGTGACCGGCCCTGTGGAAGCGCCGGCAGTGGTGCGGACTCCCGTCTCGAGCCCGGAATCGGTGGTGATCGTCGGCGCCGGAGCGGCCGGGGCTGCCGCCGCAGAGACTTTGCGTCGGTATGGATACGTCAACCCGATCACGCTTATCGGAAATGAAGCGCCGGTGGACCGGCCCAACCTATCGAAGGATTACCTGGCCGGCACCGCCCCCGAGGAATGGATGCCACTTCGCAGTGGGGAGTTCTACCAAGAGCACGACATCAATCTCATGGTTGGGCGCCGCGTCGTCCGTATCGACCCGACGGAGCGCCGGATCGAACTCGACGACGGGAGCCACATCCCGTACGCGGCTCTTCTCCTCGCCCCAGGTGCCGAACCAAGACGCCTCTCCATCGAGGGCGCCGACCTGCCCCATGTCCATTACCTGCGATCGTTGGCGGACAGCCGCCGAATCATCGGCGCTCTCGACGGAGCTACCAATGTCGTGATCGTCGGCGCCGGGTTTATCGGGCTGGAGGTGGCCGCTTCTCTTCGGCATCGGGGCCTGGATGTGTCCGTGATCGAACCTGAGAGGATTCCTCTCGCTCGAGCGGTCGGTGAAACACTCGGACGCTTTGTTCTTGGCCTGCATCAAGAGCACGGCGTGGTCTTTCACCTGGGTCGAAGCATCACCGAGATTGGCGCAAAAAATGTGCTGCTCGACGACGGAACTGCTGTTCCCGCCGATCTTGTCGTGATAGGGATCGGCGTGATCCCGCGGGTAGACCTGGCAGAAGATGCCGGCCTCGACGTCGATGCCGGAATACTCGTTGACGACCGGCTGCAGACGAGCGACCCCCACATCTGGGCAGCTGGTGATGTTGCCCGCTACCCCGACCCCCGGGCCGGTCAGGTGCGGATCGAACACTGGGTTCTGGCAGAGCGACAAGGTCAAACCGTTGCTCGCAACATGCTCGGCCATGATCTCGCCTTCGACGATCCGCCATTCTTTTGGAGCCAGCACTACGACGTCCCTATCAACATGACCGGCCACGCCAACGAATTTGATGAAGAGATCGTGGTGGGCAACCCCAGCGATCGCGATGTGCTCGTCGGTTACCGGAGGGCCGGAACGATCCAGGCCGTCGCCTCGATCTACCGCGACCTCGACAGCCTTCGGGCCGAACGTGCCCTGGCGTCCGACGACCAAGCAACGCTTGCGCGGTTACTCGGTGTCACCAACGGCGAGAAGAAGTAAGCCAGGGGAGGAAATCCCATGAACAGCAACGAAAGTGAAACTTTCGGGAGAAGTCACCGGAGGGTGGGCGAATTTCGCTCCGTATAGTCCGAGGCAATGAGAGAAGCGTTTTTCACGCTCAGCACCGACTGGAAAGAGGGGATCAACTGGGCCAACGTTAGGGATTGGCGCCTCCGGCGGGCTCACGAAGCGATGGAGCGGCATGGGCTCGGCGCCTTGCTCTTGTTCTACGACGAGAACATGCGTTACGTCTCCTCCACCCTGACCCCGGGTTGGAACCGGCTCAAGCCCGGACTGCGCTACGTGGTGCTGCCCCGGGGCAAGAGGCCAATCGTCTACGAGCAGGGCGACATCGGTGCCCACCTTGCGGTGCACAACCCATGGATTCCCAAGGAGAACATCCGCTACTCCTACGCTTGGATCAAGGGGGCGGTTGGCCCCGCCGCCAACCAGCAGGTCACCAAATTCGTCAATGCCTTGATGAACGATCTCGAGGAAGCGGGGGTCAAAGACCAGCCCCTGGGGGTTGACTTCATCGACATCAACCTGGTCAGAGAGTTCGAAGCCAGGGCCATCAGCTGGACCGACGGTATGTCGCCGATGATGGAAGCCCGGGCGATCAAGAGCCCCGACGAGATCAAGGCCTTCTCCATCGTCGGCGCCATCTGCGACTACGTCCACTACGAGATAACCAACTTCATCAAGCCCGGGCTGAGCGAGAACGAGGTGGCTGCCTTCGGGTTCGAGAAGCTGTACTCGATACCCGGGATGGAAGACGTCGAGGACGTCATCGTCTCATCCGGTCCTAACGCCTGGCCGAATTGGCGGAACTTCTCCGACCGGATGATCCGGCCCGGGGAGCTGGTCATCGTCGACCTCGCCGCCCTGACCTGGAACGGATTCAAGTCCTGTGTCTACCGCACCTACTGCGTGGGCGGCGACCCCACCGCCGAGCACCAGAAGACCTACGAGCTGGCCCACAAGTGGTTGTGGGACTCAATCGAGGCCACCAAACCCGGGGTGAGCACCGCCGACGTCGCTTCCAAGTGGCCATCGGCGAAGGAGGTGTGGGGTTACGAGGAGGAGGATCAGGCGGCGGCGAACTTCTGGGGCCATGGCCTCGGTCTCGCTCAGTACGACCCGCCGGTGATCTCTCGCATCTGGTCGCTCGATTACCCAGTGGAGATCGAGCCCGGCATGACCTTCGCCCTCGAGACCCAGCACGGCAAGCTCCATGATCACGGGGTCCGGCTCGAGGAGATGCTCTACGTCACCGAGACCGGGATCGAGATGGTGTCGAGCTACGCCAGCCACGAGATCATCACGGTCAAATGACCCGAGGTTGATCACCCGACTCGCCGACCCCTCAGCCCTCGATCCGGAGCGGGTCGGCGCCAAGGCGTCGGCGCTGGCCTTCGGCCTCCAGGGCGGTCTCCCCGTCCTCCCCGGGTTCGTCGTGGAGGCCTCCGCCTCCTTACGACATATGCAGTTGGGGGCTTCGGTTCTGCCGGGGCGGGGTTCGGGAGGTGCCCGGCTGACGGTGAGCTCCGAGCCGATCCCTAACGCGGCGGAGGTCGAGGCCGCCGGCCGTCAGCTGTCGACCACTTTGGCGGTGCGCTCCTCCAGTCCGCTCGAGTCCCGCGGGTACTGGGCCGGAGCCTTCACCTCTTATATAGGCGTCACTCCCGAGGAGCTGCCCAAGGTCCTCGTCGGATGCTGGGCCTCCGCCTTCAACGTCGACACCCTCGAGCGACAGCTCCAGGCCGGCATCGAGCCGGGCTCGGTGCCGATGGCGGTTCTGGTGCAGCCTTCGATCGACCCAGTTGTCGGAGGGGTCGCCGAGATCTCCGCGGACGGGACGCTCCGGGTCGAGTCGGTGGCGGGGTCGCCGGCCGCCTTGCTCCAGGGCTGGAAGAGGGGAGTGGCCGTAACCAGACGTCCAGGGGAAAGTTGGGAGGGCGTCGAGGCCTTGATCGGAATCGAGACACTCGACGAAATCGGGTCGGCCCTCCACACGGCCCGCGAGCGTTTCGGCTACGACCGCTGTGAATGGGGCGTCGCCTCGTCATTATGGATCCTTCAGTTGGGGAATGTGGAGCAACGCCAGCGAAGCGACTGGGAATCCTCCGCGCTGGCGGCGGTCCTCGCTCAGGGAGATCGTTACCAGGGCATCGCGGCGGCGGCCGGATTCGGTATTGGTCTTCGTCATCATGTCAATGGGGCAGACCCGCATGCACCACCGCCGCGCGCCGTGGTCACCGCTTCGCTGGCCCTGCCCAGCCTGTCCCAGCTGATCTGGGGGGCCACTGGACTCGTGACCGATCACGGCAGCCCGGCCGCTCACGTATTCGAAGCGGCGAGATCCCTCGGTGTCCCGGCGGTGTGCGGTGTCGATCTCGGTCCGGATAGGGACCATATCGTCGCCGTGGACGGTTACTCGGGAGTGGTGGCCACCCTCCCCCTGAGGGCTCAGCCGATCCCGTAGAGCTGGGCGGCGTTGCCACCTGAAATGGCGGCCCGGTCGGCGTCGTTGAGGCTTTGGGTGGCGGCGATCAGTCCCAGCGGGTCGGTCTCGCTCATGTCGAAGGGAAAGTCCGTGCCCAAAAGGATTCGGTCGACTCCGACTACCTCGACCAGGTGACGCAGATAGAGAGGCTGGAAGACGACGGTGTCGTAGTGGAGCATCCCCAGGTAGTAGCTGGGAGGGTGGTCGGGGATGCGGGACCTGGTCTCGGGACGGACCTCCCAGGTGTGGTCGGCGCGGGAGGCGTAGAAGGGCAGATAGCCGCCTCCGTGGGGCAAGACCAGCTCGATCCCGGGGTGTTCTTCAAACAGCCCGCTGAAGATCAACCGGGTGGCGGCCACCATGGTCTCCAGCGGATTGCCGATGCAATTGACCAGGAAGTAGTCCCCGAGGCGCTGACTCTCCGGAAAGCCGTTGGGGTGGAGAATCACCGGAACTCCTTTGGCCTCGACGGCGGCCCAGAACGGTCGGAAGCGAGGCTCGTCGAGGTTGTGACCGTCGACCGTTCCCCCGATCTGGAGACCCTTGAACCCCAGCTCGTCGACCGCCCGGTCCATTTCGGCGATCGCCAGAGCGACGTCCTGGAGGGGAACGGTCGCTCCCAGGGCGACAAAGCGGCCCGAGTTGGACGCCGCGGCAGCCGCCAGATTGTCGTTCTGGATCCGGGCCGACTCGGCCCCGACCCGGGGAGGGGCCCAGTAGAAGTACTCGGAGACGAAGGTGGAGAGGCCTTGGATGTCGATGCCCATGCGGTCCATGTGCTCGATGCGCGCCTCCGGCTGGGTAAGAGCCGGGAGGATGGACTGCACCATTGTGACGTTGTGCGCCACCGAGTCCGCGCCCATGAAGTAGGCGTAGGGCTCGTGCTGGGGGCGGCGGTAGGGCTCGACTGGCGGCCTGCTCGCCGGGGTGGAGAGGTGGCAATGGATATCGATGGTGGTCATGCGCTTGCGGTGGCCCGAGGTGGAGCGCACCCTATCGGACAGGTATGTTCTCCTCCCCGTCAGGAGATTGAATGCGGATCGGCTTCATAGGGCTCGGTGACATGGGTCAGGGGATCGTCCCCCGGTTGCTCGGGGCCGGGCACCAGGTCACCGGGTGGAACCGCACCGAATCCAAGGCAGCGTCCCTCATCGAACAGGGGATGGCCTGGGTGGGCACACCCCGTGAGGTGGCGGCGGCGACCGAGGCGGTGTTCTCGATCGTCACCGACGGCGCCGCGGTGAGATCAGTGGCTCTCGGTGAGGATGGGGTTATCGCAGGTCTCTGCCCCGAGTCGATCTACCTGGACTTGTGCACGATCGACCCCGAGGTGAGCCGCGCCATCGGCGCCGAGTTCGAAGCTGCCGGCCTGACCATGCTCGACGCTCCGCTCTCCGGCAGTCCGGTGACCCTGGCGCAAGGGAGCGCTTCCACCATGGTGGGTGGCGACCGGGCTGCTTTCGAGCGGGTCGAGCCCGTGCTGTACGACATCGGCTCCAAGGTCAGCTACATCGGTGGTCCGGGGACCGCGGTCCAGATGAAGCTGGCGGTGAATCTCACGCTCATCGTGGAGATGGTCGCCTTCTGCGAATCGGTGGCCCTGGCCGAGAAGGGTGGTGTCTCCCGCGATGTCGCAGTGGACTCGATGCTGAAGAGCGTGGTGGCCTCGCCGGTAATGGGGTATCGGGGGCCCTTCATCCTCGAGGGCGGCATGCCGGAAAAGCCCCTGGCCGACGTGACCCTGCAGCAGAAGGACATGATCCTCGCCCTCGAGGTCGCCCGGCGGCAGGGCTCGCCGGCGCCGCTGGCCGCCGTGGCCAACGAGTTGCTGAACGCCTGCCGGGGACGGGGAATCGACCACCGCGACTTCGTGACGGTCTTCGACGTTTACCACCTGCTCAGCGGGATGTCGTGACCGAGCCCTACCGCACGAGCCTCGACGACGTTCCCCTGGTCTCCGGTCTCCGCCGCGACGAAGGCTGGGTGGACATGCAGGTCCAGTTCCTGGTGGACAAGCACACTGCCGGCTCCGAGGACTTCCTCCTCGGCTGGACGGTGCTCCCGCCAGGGGCGCGGCACGACCGTCATCGCCACCACGAGGCCGACGAGTTCTTTGTGGTCCTCCAGGGCCGAGGGATGGTGTACACGGACGCGGGACGAGAGCGGGCGGAGAAGGGCGACGTGGTGTTCACGCCGCGCGGCCACTGGCACGGCTTCGACAACACTGGCTCCGAGGACGTCGTACTGGTCTGGGGCTGGAGCGGCGCCGGTGCGCTCGAGGACACCGGTTACGAAGCCGAAGCCACATGATCGTCCCAGGCTGGGACGCCGCTTCCGTGCTGGAAAGTACACGACGGATGCTGGATCGACGTTCGCGGCTTCTCGAGCAAGGTGGGCGGATGATCGGATGGAAGCTCGCCTTCGGCGCACCCCACTGGCTGGACAAATTCGGGCTCGACGGCCCGCTGGTCGGGTTCCTCGCGGAATCGAACCTGAGGTCGCCCGGGGCGACGGTCTCCTGTCGAGGCTGGGTCCACCCAGTGGCCGAGCCGGAGATCGCGGTCTACCTGGGAAGGGATCTGGACGAGCCGGACCGGGTGGCCGAGTCGATCTCCGGCTTGGGAGCGGCCATCGAGCTGGCGGACGTCGACTCCCCGCCGGAGGACATCGGAGTCGTCCTCGGGGGCAACATCTTCCATCGCGCAGTGGTGCTCGGAAAGCCCGACCATTCGCGGGGCGGTGGCAGCGTCGTCGGGATGCGAGCCCGGATCACGAATAACGGATCGGAGATCGCCGACACCGAGGATCTCGAGGCGCTGACCGGGGACATCGTCTCGATCCTCGGTCACACCTCACGGCTGCTGCAAGCGGCGGGGGCGCGGCTCAAAGCAGGCGAGGTGGTGATCGCGGGCTCGGTCGTCCCTCCCATCCCCTTGCGACCGGGAGACGAGGTCAAATTCGAACTGGTTCCGCTGACCCCGATCTCGGTGACCGTCTAGGAGCTGAGGGCGGGGTGTGTCGAGGTACTCGGAGCCCAGGCGGGCTCGCCGGTCTCTGTGAGGTGGGGCCGGTCGGAGGCGGTAGCCCAGAAACCGACCAGTGAGGCCGGGATTTCGGGATGCGGGTTCCAGGCCCGATGCACCACTCCGATCGGCTCGGTGTACACA
>JBOGEW010000109.1:0-3375 GCA_050742075.1 Acidimicrobiia bacterium | reverse complement strand
CGCCTCAAATCGTCGCTCACTCACAGTGAGCGGCCGCTGTGTGCCGGAGGCGGGACTCGAACCCGCACGCCCGTGAGGACAATGGATTTTGAGTCCATCTTGTCTACCAATTCCAACACTCCGGCGTAGGTCTAAGTGTAGAGCCGCGACGAGCTGCCATATCATGGGGACCCGATGAGGCGACTACACAAGAAGCTGTTCCGGATCACCGACCGGCTCCAGGAGCTGGCCGAGGAGGAGACGGGGATCCTCCAGGAGCTCGACATGCATCGCAGCATCGACGACGACGCCCAGCGCGATGCGGCCAGCGGCAACTACATCGATCGCGAGGAGGCGGGTCTGACGGCGGCGGACGTCCACCGGTTTGAACGCTCGCTCCGCTCGGTGCGGGATCGCCGCGCCAAGCTCGACACCACCCGTCTCCGCCTCCTCGAGAAACTAGAGAAGAAATGAGTGTCAGCCGGCGCCCAACCGGGGTGTGGCAGTAGTGCCCACGCTCGCCCTACTGGACGGCAACTCGATCGCCTACCGCGCCTTCTATGCCCTGCCGGAGGATCTGGCCACCACCTCGGGCCAGGTGACCAACTCGGTCTACGGCTTCACCCGAATGCTCATCAAGCTGCTCGGCGACCATCACCCCGAGGGGCTGGCGGTGGCCTGGGATGTATCGCGGAAGTCCTTCCGAACCGACGCCTTTCCCGAATACAAGGCTCAGCGCCAGAAGGCGCCCGATCATTTTCTGAGCCAGCTCCCGCTCATCGACGAGGTGCTCGACGCCCTCGACATCCCTCAGATCCGGCTGGAGGGCTTGGAGGCCGACGACCTCATCGCGACGTTGGCCGCCCGGGCAGTGGAGGAGGGATGGGACGTTCTCATCGTCACCGGCGACCGCGACGCTTTCCAGCTCATCGACGATGACATCAAGGTGCTCTACACCCGTCGAGGCATCAGTGACACGGTGATGGCAGACACCGCCTGGGTGGTTGACCGCTACGGCATCGGGCCGGACCGATATGTCCAATACGCCGCGTTGCGTGGTGACACGTCCGACAACCTGCCCGGCGTGGCCGGCGTAGGGGAGAAGACGGCCGCGAAGTTGCTCATCAACTACGGCTCGTTGGAGGGGATCTACCAGGCACTCGACGAGCAGACGCCGAAGCTGCGAGAGAACCTCGCCACCCACCGCGAGCAGGTCTTCTTGAACCGCGAGTTGATGAAGCTCAAAGATGACGTCGAGCTGGACCTCGACCTCGCTCGGTTGCGACGAGGCGAGTGGGAACAGGCCGAAGTCAAGAAGCTGTTTGAGAGCCTGGAATTCCACTCGCTTTGGGAGGACCTGTTGGCGGTTCAGCCGGCGGCGAGCGGTGCCGCTGGTGAGGTGCTGGATGTCGAGACAGCCCTGGTAACGGACCCGGTGGCGGTGGGCAATCTGGCGGCCAAGGGCCAGCTCGTGATCGATCCCGTGCTCGTCGACGGTGACCCGTTCGGAATCGCTGTTGCCGACGCCGAGGAGCGGGTGGCGGTGGTTCCTCTCGATGGCCTCGAGCCCCTTCGCCCCGCCCTGGCCTCGCCCGATGTTGCGGTTGTTGGCCATGACACAAAGGAGGTCGTACGGCTTCTCATCGAGGCCGGCTTCGACATCGACGGCCTCAAGATGGACACAAGCCTGGCCGCCTACGTCCTCAACCCGTCTTCGCGGACCTATGACCTCGAGGACGTGGCCAGCCGATATCTCGGCCTCGAGGTGGCTTCGGCCGACGAGGAGGTCGGCGAGACAGGCACGCTCCCGTTCGACACCGGGCCCGACCTCGAGACCGCCGGCCGGCGGGTGACTGCCATCGATCGGCTCGCCGAGCGGATGTGGTCCGAGCTCGACGCTCGGGACGAGCGCGACCTGTTCGAACGTTTCGAGCTGCCGCTGGTGCCGGTTCTCGCCCGGATGGAGCTGGCCGGCATCGGCATCGACCGCCCCTACCTGGAAGGCATGGGCGAGGAGCTGCGTGCCGAGCTCACCTCGCTCGAGAGATCCATCCACGAGATCGCCGGGGAACCGTTCAACGTCAACTCCACCGACCAGCTCCGCCACGTGCTCTACGAGAAGCTGGAACTTCCGGTTCAGAAGAAGACGTCCACCGGCAAGCCTTCGACCGACGCCTCGGTGCTGGAGAAGCTCGACCATCCGATCATCGAGGCGCTCCTGCGTTACCGCGAGCTCGAGAAGCTTCGCTCCACCTATGTCGACGGCTATCTGCCCCTGGTCGGCCCCGACGGGAGGATCCACACCCGTTTCAACCAGATGGCGGCCACCACCGGCCGATTGTCGTCGGACCGGCCCAACCTCCAGAACATCCCCGTGCGTTCCGAGTCCGGGCGCACCATACGCAAGGCGTTCATCGCCGCCCCCGGGTGGACGTTCCTGGTCGCCGACTACTCCCAGATCGAATTGCGTGTTCTCGCCCACATGAGTGGCGACGAAGGGCTGCTCGACGCCTTCAACGCCACCGACCGCGACATCCACACCGCCACCGCCGCCCGGGTATGGGACGTCCCCATCGAAGAGGTCCAACCGGAGATGCGGCGACGGGCCAAGATGATCAATTTCGGGCTCCTCTACGGCATGGAGGCCTTCGGCCTGGCATCGCGGCTGGGCATCTCCCGCGATGAGGCAGCCCACCACATCGAGACCTACTTCGAGCAGTTCCCCCAGGTCCAGGAGTTCATGCAGGGTGTCGTCACCCAGGCCCGCAACCAGGGCTACACCAGCACCCTTTTCGGGCGCCGCCGCTACCTCCCCGAGCTGAAGAGCGACAACTTCCGCATCCGCCAGATGGGTGAGCGCATGGCTCTCAACGCCCCGGTCCAGGGCACCGCCGCCGACATCATCAAGGCGGCCATGATCGAACTCGATGCCGCTCTCCGCAGCCGCCGGATGGAATCCACCCTTTTGCTCCAGATCCACGACGAGCTCGTCTTGGAGGGGCCTCCCGAGGAGCTGGAGGACTTGCAAGCCCTCACCACCGAGGTGATGGAAGGCGTAGCCGAGCTGGACGTTCCCCTCCGCGTCGACCTGGGCAGCGGCCTGACCCTGGCCGACGTCAAGGACTGAGCCTGGCGCCACCCGGCAAACTCTTTGCCCCCTGGCATGGGGGGCTGTTACCCTTTGCGGAGCCTGCACCAGGGCGTGCCGGCATTTCCTTCTGGAGGTAAACCAACCACTCATGTCCACTGAGCAAGAAACCGCGCTCGACGAGACGGCCGAGATCGCCGTCGAGGAAGCGCCCGAGACCCCGGCGGAGGAATCCGCTCCCGAGGTCATCGAGACCGAGGAGTCCGCAGCGACCGATGAGGCCGCCCCCGAAGAACCGGTTGAGGAAC
>JBOGEW010000108.1:0-2984 GCA_050742075.1 Acidimicrobiia bacterium | reverse complement strand
GCCCTAGCACCTGCGGCGCTAGGCCGGGTTTTACGTCAACGCAGTTCCGGCCGGGTCTCTCCAAGAAACGATGACTTAAAACGTAGAACGCTTGGCTAGAGCGCGACTCCGACCAAGCGGCCAACCCAGTAGGCGACCAGGCCGCCTAATCCGGCGATGACGAGGTTCTCCATTCCCGCTGCGAAGGGTTTGGTGCGAGTCACGAAGGTCTTCACAATCCCGACGGCAAAGAGGGCCATCGCCGATAAGCCTCCGGCAATAGCGAGAGCAACGTGAGGGGTAAGCGCGAAGAAGAATGGCACCACCGACGGGATCGATCCCGCCAGAAACAGGCCCCCCGACATCAGCATGGCCTTGATGGGGGATCGGACCTCGCTGTCGACGACGCCGAACTCCAGCACCTTCATGGCGTTGAGCAGGGTCTGATCGTTCTTGCTGAAAGCCCTGACCGTGGCTTCCAATTCGTCGTCAGATATTCCAACATCCCGGAACATTTCATACAGCTGCGCTACCTCCCGGTTGCGGAAGTGCTCGATGTTGGTCTTCTCCAGGGCGATCTCCGACTCCAGCACCTCGGTCTGCGACTTGGTGGCCAGGTACTCGCCGGAACCCATCGACACGGCCCCTGCAATCGCACCGGCGATCGCGGTGAGGAGCACCTGACGCCGATCGAGGCCTCCTCCGACCACGCCGGCGACCAGCAGGAACATGGAGACCAGGCCATCGTTGATCCCCAGAACGATGTCCCGCCAGTATTGACGTGATTCGCCCACATGGGGCTCGTAGGCAATCTCGGTGTCTGGATTCATGGGAGCACTGAAAGTTAACCGACTGGGGCGCCTTTGTGCCCGTCTACTGTTGCCCACCCGAGCCGATCGTGTCTTCGATGATCATTGTGATGCGCCAGGAGGCGTCCGAAGCCGACATTGCCAACGTGGTGACACGCCTGCAGTCGATCAATTGCGAAGCCCACGTCTCTAGGGGGCAGTTTCGAACCGTGATCGGTGCGGTGGGGGACCGGGAGCAGGTACAGATGCTGCCGTGGGAGGCCATGTCCGGTGTCGAGAAGGCGGTCCCGGTTCTTAAGTCGTTCCGGTTCGTATCTCGCGACTTTCAGCCCGAGGACTCGGTGATACGGGTTGGCCTAGCCGTCTTCGGGGGTGGCCATTTCACGGCGGTTGCCGGTCCCTGTGCCGTCGAAGATCGAGATCAGCTGATGCGAACCGCCGAAGCGGTAAAGGCCGCCGGGGCGCGGATGTTGCGAGGTGACGCCTTCAAGCCCAGGACCTCACCCTATGCCTTCCAGGGGCTTGGCGAGAAGGCTCTGCAACTCCTGGCCGAGGCGCGCGCCGAGTTCGAGCTGCCGTTCGTGGCCGAAGTGCTCGATTCGCGCGATGTCGAGTTGGTGTCCTCCTACGCCGATGTCCTCCGCATCGGGACCCGCAATATGTCCAACTTCACCCTGCTATCCGAGGTTGGGCGCCAGCCCAAGCCGGTGCAGCTCAAGCGTGGCTTCACCGCCACCATCGAGGAATGGCTCAACGCCGCCGAATACATCTACAAGGAAGGCAACCACCAGATCATCATGGTTGAGCGCGGGATCCGGACCTTCGAGACCGCCGCCCGCAACACCCTCGACATCACCGCGGTCCCGCTGGTCAAGGGCATGTCCCACCTGCCGATCCTCGTCGACCCCTCCCACTCCGGCGGCCGGCGCGAGCTGGTCGCTCCATTGGCTCGGGCTGCAATCGGAGCTGGGGCCGACGGGATCATGGTCGATGTCCATCCCACCCCGGACACCGCCAAGGTCGATGGGGCTCAGGCATTGCTTCCCGGGGAGTTTGCCGAGCTGATGGACTCGATCCGGGCCATTGCAACGGCTCTCGGTCTCACCGTATAACCATGGCGACCGCCGCCGTGATCGGCACCGGTTTGATCGGCGCCTCGATTGGGATCGGGCTGCGGGGCATGGGTTGGTCCGTGGTCGGATGGGATCCCGATCGCGAGGCGGGGTCCGGGGCGCTCCGCTGCGGGGCGGTCGAGCGGATGGCGGCCAGCGCGGAGACAGCCATTGGCGGCGCCGACCTGGTCGTGCTGGCCGGACCCCCGGTTGCCATCGAAGAGCACCTGCGTTCGCTCGTCACGGACGCGCTGGTCACCGACGTCGCCGGGGTGAAGGCGCCGATTGTGGCGGCCGGCCGGCAACTGGCACATTTCGTTGGTGGCCACCCGATGGCGGGCCGCGAGACTTCCGGGCCCGATGGTGCCTCCGGGTCGCTGTTCAGGGGAGCTACCTGGATCCTCATCACCGACAATGCCAAAGCCGAGGACTTGGCTGCGATCGAGGGGATCGTTGGAGGTCTTGGGGCGATTCCGCTGCTGATGGAAGCGGCTGAGCACGACGCGGCGGTGGCGGCTGTTTCCCACCTCCCTCAGGTGGTGGCCTCTGCCCTGGTCAACCGGGTAGCCCGTGATCCCGCCGCCCTCGATCTCGCTGCCGGTGGGTTTCGGGACCTGACCCGGATCGCCCTCTCGGATCCGGGCTGGTGGTCCGACGTCCTCGTCGAAAATCGCCGGGTGCTGGCAGAGATGCTTCGGGGGTTGAGCGACGATCTCGACGGTTGGGCCGATTTGATCGAGTCCGAAGACCGGGAGACGGTAGGGGCTGAGATGCTGGCTGCCCGCACCGCCCGGCGATCGTTGACCGCCCCGGTGGCGGCGGTCGGGGTGATTCTCGACGACCGTCCCGGCGAAATCGCTCGGGTGGGCCACGCTCTCGAGACCTCGGGGGTTGACCTGCGCGACCTTCAACTTCGTCATGCAACTCACGGTGGCGGCGGGGTGCTCACGCTCTCGGTCCGGTCCGCCGAGGCCGCCGTCCTTCGGGATGCCCTCCGGGCCAACGGCTTCCGCCTTCTCGAGTAGAGCGCCCGGTCCGACGATCGAGGCCCGGTCGGAAATTTGGCGTGCCAGTCGCGCTCCTG
>JBOGEW010000107.1:0-2841 GCA_050742075.1 Acidimicrobiia bacterium | reverse complement strand
GCCCCGACCTGGTCAACAGATTGAAGGCGAACGTCGGCGCCGAAAGTTCCATCAGATTCGAGACCCGCTCAAAATACCGAGCACTGTCGAGAGCCGCCTCTTGAAACCGTGCCACCGGCGGCTGCCGGTTGGCTTCATAGGTGGCGAGCGCCGAAACGACGTCCTCGGGGTAGGAGACCAGGGCGCTATGAAGAGCGGCGGCGTCTTCCATCGCCAACTTCGTCCCTGATCCGATCGAAAAGTGGGCGGTATGGGCGGCGTCGCCCACCAGGACGACCGGAGTGTCTTCGGTGCGAAACCAACGCTGGTTGCGAAGGGTCACGAAACGAAGCCACTGTGACCGGTTCGAGCGCAGCCTCGCACCGGCGAGAAAATCGGCAAAGAGCTTTTCGCCGAATCGAATGCTTTGTTCCTCGGTGATCCCTTCGAGCTCGGTCTCCTGAAAGGCCTCCTCCGTAGTTTCGATGATGAAGGTCGACTCCTCAGGCCCATAGGGGTAGGCGTGGGCCTGGAAGAGGCCGGCCGGGGTCGGTTCGAATACGAACGTAAATCCATTTAGGGCCTTCTCGAGTCCCAGCCAGATATAGCGAGTGGGGTGAACCATCTCTTCGGACCGAAAGGTTGCCGAGTAGTGACGTCGCCAGACCGAGTTGACGCCGTCCGCGGCAACGACAAGATCGAACCCCGTTTCGTCGCCGGGTCGGAACTCTGTTTCGTATCGGGGGGTGAGCCCGTGAATGTGTGCCCAACGGGCGAGAATCGAAAGCAGGCTCCTTCGATCGATGGCAGCAAACGGTTGGCCCTTGGCCCGCACGGTGGACTCCCGCCGGTGGATCGCGATCGTCGCCCATCGAACGAGTGCCTGGTCGAGGTCTTCGAAGAGACGGGCATGGCCGCCGGCCAACTCAGTCAGGGTTCCTTCCGAAAAGACCACCCCCCATCCGTAGGTCGCGGCCGGGGGGTTCCGTTCGAAGACTTCGACCTGATGCCCGCCGGAGCGAGCCATCAGCACCGCGAAGTAGAGGCCGGCCGGACCACCTCCCACGACGCCAATTTTCATCAGCTACCGGTTGACAATCGACGCCAGCCGTTCGACTTCCGACAGCTCGGCGATGGCGGGAAGCAGAACCAGCTCTTCGCATCCGGCTTCCTCATAGGCGCGGAGGAAGTTGGTTAGCTGGGTCGCGGAGGTGAGGCCCGCCTCGGCGATCCTTTGCGCAAACGGCCCGGCGAATCGGTAGTAATCGAGCAGATAAGAGGTGACGGCGCCGGCATCGCTCAAACCGAAGTAAGCCTGGGCCCAGAGCTGGGGTGAGCCAGGCCGGCCGACGTCCTCCCAGGCAGCCCTGACTTTCGTCGCGGCCGAGGCGAACGTTCGGGCAGGTCCGCCCCCGTGGACGTACCCGTCCGCCAGCCGCGCCGCCCGAAGGAAGGCGGGACCGGACGCACCGCCGACGAGGAGGTCGGGCCCACCGGTTGACGTCGGCGTCGGTCCTACCCGTCCGTCTTCCCAATGGTCGCGGATGCGGGCGAGCTGTTCGGTGAGGATGTGCCCCCGGCGTCGATAATCGACCCCGGCGGTTTCGTAATCCTCTCTTCTGGCCCCGACACCGAGTCCCAAGGTCAGCCTCCCTTGGGAAAGAGCGTCGAGCGACGCCGCTTGGCGGGCGAGAAGCACCGGATTGTGGAGCGGACCGATGATCACCATTGACACAAGGCGGATCTTGGTCGTGACCGCGGCGGCGGCTGAGAGGGCGACCATCGGTTCGGAGGCGTCGTAGTTGACGCGGTCGACCACCCCGAGGCTGGTGAATCCCGCCGCCTCCGCCTGACGGGCCCACTCGATCAAAAGGCGGGGGTCGCGACCTGGGATTGCACTGGGTAGCCCGATGCCAACTCTCATCGGATCATTTTGGCGTGCTGGGTATGGTGACGTCGTGGACCAATTCGAGCTCTCGGCTCAGTCCCGCCAGTTGCTCGAGGAGGCTCAAGCCATCGGGGCTGACCTTGCTCCCTTAGCGGATAAGGATCCCGATTCGGTCAACCGCTCACTGATTGGTGCTTTGGGAGAGCGAGGGCTGTTGGGCCGGCTATTTCCATCCGATGGTGCGGTCCCCGCACTCGATCTCTGCCTAATCCGACAAGGTCTGGCGCGCTCGTCAACCCACGCCGAAACTGCCTTTGCCATGCAGGGACTGGGGGCGTATCCCATCTCTCAATCCGGATCGCCGGAGCTGGTCGCTCGCTTCATCCCCGCCGTTCTTCGCGGCGAAACGGTGCCGGCATTTGCGTTGACCGAGCCGGGGGCAGGTTCGGATGCCGCCCACCTTGAGCTACGGGCGGAGGCCGACGGGAATGGATACCGGCTTACGGGAGAAAAGTCATACATCTCCAACGCCCCCGAGGCCGACTTCTACACCGTTTTTGCGCGTACCGGAGAGGGACGAGGCGGCATCTCCGCCTTTGTTGTTGTCGCGGGGAGCGAAGGGCTCTCCGGCCAGAAGATCGCCATGATGTGTCCTCATCCAATTGGCCGCATCGGTCTCGACGGTGTAAGAGTCGAAAAAAGCGACGTGATCGGAGCGGAAGGCGAGGGCTTCGCCGTGGCGATGAAGACCCTCGACCTCTTCCGACCATCGGTAGGAGCATTTGCGGTCGGAATGGCCGAGGCCGCCCGGGATGTCGCTCTGGCCCACGCCACCAAGCGCGTGGCTTTCGGACGGCCCATCGTCCGCTTCCAGGCCGTCTCCCACCTGCTCGCCAACATGTCAGTCGAGATCGAGGCGGCGCGAATGCTGGTTTATCGGGCGGCTGCGGCTCATGATCGGGGAGACCATGACC
>JBOGEW010000106.1:0-2266 GCA_050742075.1 Acidimicrobiia bacterium | reverse complement strand
CGTCGGATCCGGCTTGCGAGCAGTCCAGGCAGACTACGGGGAAGTGTTCTCCGACATGGCAGAGCGCTTTCTCTACCTGCAGGCCTTCCTCGGCAACGTGGAGATGACCCTGGCAAAGACCGATCTTTCCATCGCTCGCCGTTATTGCGAGCGATTGGTCGCCGCGGAGCACCGCTCCATTTTCGACCGCATCACTGCCGAATATGACCTGACCGTCTCCCAGGTCCAAAAGCTCTCGGGCCGTCAGATTCTGGGGTCGAATCCACTTCTGGCGCGAACTCTCGAGGTTCGCAACATCTATCTCGACCCGATCAACTATCTCCAGGTTTCACTTCTCGAGCGAAGTCGAAAGGCGAACGAGGATGACCACGAGCTACAGCGGGCGCTGCTTCTCACGGTCAATGGGATCGCCGCCGGGATGCGCAATACCGGCTAGCTCGCTTCGATTCATTTGTCCTGAAGGACAGAGAGGATGTTGCCGGCCGGGTCCTTGAACCAGGCGATCGCCGGGCCTTGATCTCCGCGCGAGATCCCTTTCTCGTCTTGGCCGAAGCCTTCGTAGCGCTCGAAGCGGACGCCCTTTTTCGCCAGCTGGTCGACTGCCTGGTCCAAGTCGTCGACCACGAAGTTCAAGATGGTGTAGGTGGCCGGCACGAAGTCGGGCTTCTCGTAAATGAAGGTGTCGCGACCTCCGGCGAGGTTAAGGACCAAGTCGCCCATCTCGCCCTTGGTGAGGTCGACTCCCAAGGTCTCCCCGTAAAACTTCTCAGCCACAGACAGATCTGGAACCGCAAATCCGCTGAACGCGTTCGTCTTGGCAAACATTTGGCTCCCTTCGTTGCCAGGAAGGTTGTTACCCAGCTTTGGCGGCTTCAACCAGGGTGTCGAAGTACGCCACGCCGCCGCCCCAATCGGCCAACCTGTCGCTTGTGAGGGCGTTGGCATGCGCTTCTTTCATCCACCAGCCAAACGGGATCGCGCTCACCCCGGGGCGGAGACGGGAGCTGATCTTCACCGGCAGCACCAACTCTCCGCGATCGTTCCACACCCTGACCGTATCGCCTTCGGAGATGCCGCGGGCTGACGCATCTACCGGGTCGATCTCGAAGTAAGGCTCGCCTTCCTTCTCCCGGTGATGATCCGAATAGGAGCTATTGAGAAAGCGAATTTGGTTCTTGGGGGTGAGGAGAACCAGGGGGAAGCGCTGAGATAGCTCGCCGCCCGGGCCCTCCTCGGCGGGCCGGTAGGTGGGAAGAGCATCGTGACCTTGAGAAGCGAGGTCTCTCGATTCAAGAACTGCTTTCCCATCGGGGGTGGCAAATCCACCATTGGCGTACGGGAGAAGCTCCTCGGGCAGGTCGAGGCGGAGCCATCCCTGCTTACGCAAAAGTTCGATGTCGGTATCGACGAGGACCGCGGCCACCAGCGCTTCGTCGTCGAGATCGAACTCAGGGTCGGTCATGCCCATCGCCTTGGCGAGGCGGCGCCATAGCTCGGTGTTGGCCACCGCCTCCCCCAACGGAGCAATTGCTGGTTCGTTCCAACCGAGGTAGAGATGGCCCCAGGCAGGGATCACATCCAGGTGTTCGAGTTCGGTTGTAGCCGGAAACACGACGTCGGCATAACGGGCGGTGTCGGTCAGAAACTGTTCGCTTACGACAGTGAACAGGTCTTCGCGTTCGAGCCCTTTCTTGATCAGTTCGGCGTTGGGAATCGTCACCAGGGGGTTGCCGTTCCAAACGAACAGGGCATGAATCCCGATCGACGGGTCAGAGAGGTGGCGTCCCAGGTGATTCATCGACAATGCCCGGGCCGCGCTGGGGACCGAAAAGATCGTGTCGTCGACCTGCGTGTCGAACCAGGACCCGACTGATCTCGACAAGCCCCCGCCGTGGTGCCGCCAGGCGCCGGTGAGGACCGGCAGCGTCGCCAAGGTCCGGTAGAACATGGCTCCCTGCTCGTGATGTTCCGCCCCGATCAACGTGCGGATGAAGGCAGGCTGGATCGTTCCGTAGGCGGTGGAAAAGCGCTCGATCTCGTCGACCGCCAGGCCGCATATCGACCCCGCCACTTCAGGCGTCCAAGTGGCGACATGGGCTGCCAGCTCGTCAAACCCGCGAGCGTGAGAATTGACGTAGTCGTAATCGATGAGGTCGTCCCGAATCAACACATGGGCGACAGCGAGCATCAACGCCACGTCGGTTCCAGGCAATGGCTGGATGTGCCAGTCGGCCGAACTGGCGGTGATGGTTTTGATCGGGTCGAT
>JBOGEW010000105.1:0-2812 GCA_050742075.1 Acidimicrobiia bacterium | reverse complement strand
TTCCAGAACTACGCCCTCTTCCCCCATCTGAGCGTGTTCGAGAATGTCGCTTTCGGGCTCCGGGTGCGCCGACTTCCCCGCGCCCAGATCGAGTCAAGCGTCGAGGCGATTCTCGGCGTGATCCGGCTGACCGGGTTCGCCCATCGCAAACCATCCCAGCTCTCCGGCGGCCAGCAGCAGCGGGTCGCCCTCGCCCGAGCGCTGGTCCTCGACCCCAAGGTGCTCCTGCTCGATGAACCGCTCGGGGCTTTGGACCAGAAGCTGCGCAAGGAGATGCAGTTCGAGCTCAAACGAATCCAGCGCGAGCTGGGGATCACCTTCATCTATGTCACTCATGACCAGGAAGAGGCTCTGACCATGTCCGACCGGATCGCAGTCATGTACCAGGGTCGCGTGTTGCAGACCGACGTCCCCGCCGTGCTCTACGACCGGCCCGCCACCAGATTCGTCGCCGACTTCATCGGGACGAGCAACTTCTTGCCGGCCCAAGTGCGCGATGTCTCGCGCGGTGTCGCCACCGTCGAGGTCGGAGGGTTGGGAAAGCTTCGGGCTACGGTCGGTGACGAGGTGACGACCGACTCGTCCGGGTGGGTGATAATCCGCCCCGAACGCCTCCGCCTGGGACCTGTCGCAACGGACGACAACTCGGTCCGAGGCAAGGTCGAGGAGGTGGTCTTCATCGGCAGCGAGGTCCTCTATCTGGTGCGCGTAACCTCGGAGCTGGTCCTTACCGTCCGCGACCGCAACGAGGGACCCGAGCACCGCCTCGGTGTCGCCCGCGGTCAAGAGGTGCATGTGTCCTGGCCCGTATCGGCCACCAACCTGATCGTCGAGTAGGTCGTGACCGCGTCGACTGAAGGTTGAGGAGGGTTCGGATGATGGTTGTGACGTGGTGACTAGTGGTGCCATCGACAGCTCCAAGTCTTCGCAGCAGGCGGTTGCGATTCACCGTGCGGATGAGCTCGCATTGGATGTAGCTGGTCTCGGAGAGGCCGATTGCCGAGTTGGCTTCAACCTCAACATGGAGCGAGAGGCCTCGACTGTGGTAGTGAGCGGAAGCAGAATCGCAAACGGAAACGTAGGACGGACTTTCGGGAGGACCTACTACCAGTGCTGGACGGTGGCTGGCCGGTTTTCCCGGATACGGATCGCCGAGGTCAACAACCCACAGCTCGTCAATCGATGCCATCAGTTACTTGCGTTGCCTCCGCGACGGGCGACTATGCCGGGGTTCAGCTCAGCAGCTTCCCCAGGGACCGAAGCGTGTTCGTATCGCCGACCTGCTCATCAGATACGTTCGGTGCCATGAGATCCGCAAGAGAGGAGACGACAGTCGGCTAACCGGCATCCGCCAGACGAGGGTCACGTCACCTGCTACCCACACGAACCTAGGGGTTTCCCCAGTGCGATTTGGTGAGACCGTCGGTACTTTGGCGGGCGAGGAGGACCGATGCGATTTCTGCGGTTGATAGTTGGGCTCACGCTGTTTTCGGCGACGCTGGTGGCTTGCGGGGGAGGGGATGCTCAGAGCACCGATGACATCTCGGGTCAGACCTCCGACGAGGTGACAGCCGAGACGCCGATCACCGGAGACCAGTCCACCGGCGCTACCCAAAGCCAGGGCGGCGGCGGCACCAGTGGCGACGGTTCAATCACCTATGAGATCAGCGGTGGGTTCGAGGCCGGCGGTGAGGAGCCCTTCAATCCCACGATGAGTTTCTTTGACAACGGGGTCTGGACGATGACCTTTGGGGGCGGGTCGACACTCTTGGTCCTCGGGCTCGATCCCTCCACTCCGAGCATCAGTTGGACCAGCGGCACCGCTTCGGCGGGTGCTGACAGTTCCAACTGCGAGTTCGACATCACCCGCCAAGACGCCGACGGGGCATCGGGCAGCTTTTCCTGCTCCAACGTGGCCGTGGTGAATGAAGGTGCCCTCACGGAGGCCGCCAGCTTTACCGGGACCTTCGACGCCAATCCCTAAGTGAGCGGTGATGTGTTCGCAACCTGGGGTCGGGCGATCGCTACCCCGGTCGTGGTCGCTTCAGCCCGGGCCGCCAATCAGGGGATTCCCCTATAGCTTTGCCTGCGTTCTTGGGCGGACAATCAGGTTTGGAAACGGTTGTAAGACGTCAGGAGGACGAAGGTGTCAAGTCGCCATGCCGAAGTCAATCGAGTCGGCATAAAAAAGCGCCGCCGATGGCTGCGGGCCTTGTTGTGGGTTTTGGTTGTGCTCGGACTCGTCTTTTACGCAGGCGGCGGCTGGTATTTCGCCGATCAGTTACGAGCCGACGCCTTCGAGGTGAAGCCCTTTGAACGGGAGTATCGGGCAACGATTTCCTCGATCGACGGGGATAGGGTTTCGATTGCCCAAGGCAATCCCGCCGATGCCGCACTTTTCGACCGGGGAGTCATGGGATTGGTTTGGGACGGGGGCTATGCCACGTTGTCCGACGTGGTCGACAAGACCGACACCGAGGTGACCCGGATGATCACATCCATTGAGGGCGATCCAGTGGTAGTGGCGACACCGGTGGATGTCGACTCGTGGTTCTACCCCGACGACTTCGGCACGGCGTTGGGAGTCGAGACGGAGGAAATCATCTACCAGTCGACACTCGGAGATATGGACGCGGTGTTCATCCCGGGGACGTCGAACACATGGGCCGTGCTTGTGCATGGCAAGGACGCGATACCGCGAGAGACCATGCGCCTCGGGGGACTCTTGGCAGAGGCCGGCTTTCCGGTTTTGGCAATCACGCATCGCAACGACCAAGGACAGCCAGCTGACCCGAGTGGATTTCATCAATAC
>JBOGEW010000104.1:0-11277 GCA_050742075.1 Acidimicrobiia bacterium | reverse complement strand
GCGATGTCTACACCCCGGAATTGCGCGCCAGGGCACACACTGCCGCAGCCGCAGTGGGCCTGGAGCTCAAAGAGGCCATCTATTTCTGGTGGCATGGCCCCATGTTCGAGACTCCCGCCGAGGTGCGAATGGCGATCATGCTCGGTGCGGGGCTGGTTGGCATGTCGACTGTTCCCGAGGCAACCGTTGCTCGGCATATGGGGGCCGAAGTACTCGGGCTCTCGCTGTGCACCAATCGAGCGGCCGGACTGACTTCGACCCGTCTCTCTTCCGAGGAGGTCATCGAGGTCGCCGATGCGGCCGCCGATCGCGTCCGCGCTCTCCTCGACGAGCTGCTTCCCCGCCTCTAGACCGTCACCTCACCGGGGGATTGCGCCCCGGAATACTCGTCGTCGGACACTACCCGCGGCTCCCAAACGGTGGCACCTCCGCTCGTGATCGAGATATGCATCATGTACGACAAGGGCGCAGCACCATGCCAATGACTTTCGCCCGCCGGCGTGTAGATAACGTCGCCAGCGGCCATTTCGGTAACCCGACCGTCGGTACTCCCCAGTCGCCCCACTCCCGTGGCGACGAACAGCACCTGTCCATCCGGATGCGAATGCCAGAAAGTCCGCGCCCCGGGTTCGAACATGACCCCGATGACGGTGACCGTGCGATTCGAGTCTCGTGACATCGGGCAGGACCACACCTTTCCTGTGAATGTCTCCGGCGACCCGGTGCTCCACTCGAGCTCGCTGGCAGGCGTGTGTTCCATCAATCCTCCTCAAGGGGTCAAGTCAATCGATATCAGCGCGGCACATGGAAGGTCGTCAACCCGCCGGCAATAGTCGGGCAAAGGCTCGAGATTGTGGGGATCATCCTGACGGCGATCATCCTGGCACTGGGCCCGATCTAGCGAGCCGGGGCGAGGGCGAAACAGAACGCGAGTCCGTCAGATGTCTTCGACCAGGGCGGTTTCTTTTGGATCGTCGACAAATTCGGGGTTGAGTAATTCGATCAGTCCGCTGATCTCAAAGAGCCGGCGCAGGCTGGTCGGGAGGATGAGTTGCATCTCCACACCCTCCTCGCTGAGACGAGCATGAGCCGTAATGAGGAGGCTGATTCCCACCGAATCGATAAGGTCCACCCGGCTGAGATCAAGGGTCAGCTTCGAAGAGCCATCACGCCCGCCCAGGATCTTGTTTCGAAGAGCGCCGGCCGATGCCAGGTCGAGATCGCCTTGGAACCGGATCACCTCTTCGCCGTTCCCAGATGCCGTCTGTCGTTCGTCTGCCTCGGGTTGGTCGATTTCAGACTCGAAGCGGCTCCAGGGCAAGGGACTTCGGCCATCTTCGATTTGGCGAGTGAACTCGCCGAGAGACCACCTCCGGAAGAACACCAGGTCCGGGGGAGTCGCCAGCGTGAGCAATTTCTCCCCGGCGAGGCAGAACTCGTCAACCGCGTCGAGCATCTCGCCTAGTCGTCGTGTTGCTCCAGCCAATTCCCGCGGCACCCGGTAGACAAGATCGATGGCGCTCTCACCTCGCTCGGCGGCGGCGAATAGCTCCTGGCGGTTCGGATCCCCGATGCCGGCAAATCTGAGATCCAGCTCTTCGAGCAGATCGGAAAACTGATGAGGCAAAGAACCTCTCGGAAGATCGGCTTTCACGATGTCGAACTCCCGCTGAATCGCCTCGTGGTGGGCCGAGGCACGCTTCCAGAGCTCGATCGGCATCTCGAGCAGCCGGACTTCGACTGTCGCGTCCACCTCAGTCACGCCACGCTCTGTCTTTGCAACTCGAACCAAACCGTTTTTCCCTCCGGTTCTTTCGCTACTCCCCAGCGATCGGCGAGCGCTTCGATGATTTGAAGACCCCGGCCGGTGGGCTGGAGGTCGTGGTAGAGCCGCCGAATAGGTAGGTCCGCGCTTTTATCGCGCACCGCTACTCGGATCGTTTCCCCCGTGGTCAATACCGTCACGAGGAAAGCGGTGCGGGCGTGAAGGATGGCGTTGGTGACTATCTCGGAGACGACGGTGGCCAGGCGGAGGTTCACATCGTCGTCGTCGCTCCAGCCAGCCCCGAGAACGAACTTGCGAGCGGCCGAGGCGGATCGAGATTCGGGGGGAAAGCTCCGCTCGAGGCTGCTCGGCGGTTCTTTTTCAAGGGTTTTGGGCATCTATGGGGTTACGGAGGCCATGCTAAGGCTGGGTACCTTTTCGGAGCGTGATTCAAACTCCCCATCGGCTGTATCAGTTGTGGGGTCAGGGCCAGTAGCTAAAACCCGGATCGCGATCAAGATGACATCGTCTCGAACCGTCGGCACTTCGGACCGGAACTTGTCGAGCGCTCGATCGAGGAAGGCTTCGAGGGGTTCGTCGGTTCTGCACGGGCCCAGGGAGACGACCGTCTCGGGAGGCGGCAGGTCGCGTCGGGCGATTCCGTCCGTGTAGAGGACGACCACGTCTCCTGGATGGAGATCGAACGAGCTCGGCTTGGGGTCGAGACTTTCCAGCACCCCTGCTGGAGGACACGGCTTACCGAGGAGGGCGACGGTGCCGTCGGCACGGTAGAGCAATGGCGGAGGATGTCCGGCGAGTGTCACGCTGGCGGTGAAGTGGTCGTCTTTCCGATCAAGCAACATGTAGGCGATGGTGCACATTCGGGGTTCCGGTTCGGCGCGCATCGTCTTATTGAGTTGATCGAGCACCACCGACGGTTTCGGTTCGAGCGAAATCACCGTGCGCAATGCAGAACGCGCCATGGCTACGGCCGCGGCCGCGGGAACGCCTTTGCCTTCGATGTCACCGACGACGATCCCGTATCGATCGTCATCGACTACAACGAAATCGAAGAAATCGCCACCGACCTGCCCGATGTGGGCGAGTGGCTCGTAGCGGGTCGCTATCTCCAGCCCGGGGATACCTGGAATCGAGGAGGGAACCAGTCCCCGACGCAGAGCCTCGGCCGTCTCGTGCTCACGGCCAAAGAGCACGGAGTTGGCGAGGGCTAGTCCTATACGTTCAGCGACGGCATTTATCAGAGCGAGGTCGTCAGTATCGAAGGAGGGTTCATTCTCAGTTCGTACCAGCGTCATCGTCCCCAGCGGCGTGCCAGGGACGCCGAGGGGAACGCAAACCACGGACTTGAGGCCCGACCGCTGCGCCAGCTCTTCCACTCCTAGGCCCAGCCTGTCTTCAGCCTCCTCGAGCAGGTCATTCGTGAGGGTTGCAATGTGCTCGCTCTGACCGGATGAGAAAACTCGACTCTGGATTTGATCAGGCCCGACTTTGGTGCTGGGCGGGTAGGCGAGGTGGAGTAACGATCGGCCATCCGCGGACTCGGGGACCGCGGTGGCCGCCGCCACCAGATCATCGAACTCGTCGAGCAAGTGGAATTTGCACCAGCTGGCCAGCTCCGGCACGACGACGTCCGCCAGGGCTGCGAAGTCGGGTTTCCCGGACAGGGGGGTGCCGGTCAGAAGCGTCGTGATCCTTTGCAGCATCCTCTCGACTTCCTGCTGCCTGACGTGTTCGGATATGTCGAGGAAGAAGTTGATCGCCCAGACCACCTCGCCGGCGTCGTTCTTGATTGGGCTGGCATTGAGCCTCGACCAGCGAGTCTTGCCCGAACCCTTGGGCCGATAACCGATCGTGATTTCGGTCGGGTCGAGGCCCTTGAGAACACGACGGCCTGGGAGGGAATCGAGGAGGAGGGGTTGCCCGGTTTCGTCGACGATCTCGAAGCGATCGACCAGATCACTCCCTCGAGCCTCGATCATCTCGGTGCCGCTGGTGAATCCGACTAGCTCAGCGGCCCGGTCGTTGGCATAGATCAAGGTCTCCGAGCGGTCCTGAACGGTCACCGCCTCCCGGGCATCTCCGAAGAGCACTTCGAGAACGTGGCGGTCCTGCGCCATGGCGAGTTCGAGAAACCGGTCACCGGGCACTGCTTACCTCCGGGCGTCAAGAGTAGGCAACCCGGGTGAGGCCGGTGACGGGCTAGACCCGGCGGGCTGGCTCGAATAGTCATCGGCGAATCGGGAGCCAGCGCCGATACATCCTTAATGGACCACTTCGCGGTCAAGTCCACAACGAGGATGCCACGGGACCGGCCTCTTTTGCTCGCGTTCTCCGTGGTGCTGCTCTTGATCGCCTCCGCTGCGGCGGTTTTCGTCGGTGCCTACAACGGACAAAGGGTCGCAGGGCTTGCTACGCGAGTGCAGCACGCAGAGCGAGCCCAGAGCTCGGCCAACCTTTCGGTGGTCTACCTGACGCAGGCGGCATATGTTCTGCGTGACTCGGGCACGTCGGAGACTGTCGGTCGCTTGGTCGAGTCCGCCCGGTTCGCTCTCTCAACCACCATCGCGGAACTAGAAGCTCTCATGGCGCTGACTCCTGACGCGACAGCCGGCACCCCCGACATGCTGGCCGGTCTGGTGGAGGCGTCGGAGATCGCCATCGTGCAGCTGGAAGCGTCTCGAGCGGCACCCGCCGCGGGGGCAATCAGCAACAAGGTCGAACCAGCTTTCAAGAGCTTGCAGGAAAACCTGAACACGCTGCAACGAGCTGATGCATCTGAGATCAACCAGACGACGTCGGTCCTGGGCCGGGTGGCGGACATAGTGCGCTTCCTCCTCGCCTTCGCGCTTCCCGCAGCTGGCATGACCGTCTATCGCTGGGTGATGAATCGCCAGCGGACGCAGTCCGAGATGCGACTGCGAGTCGAGTCCGAGCGGGCTATCAACAAGTCGAAGGATGAGTTCATCGCCAACGTCTCTCATGAGCTGCGCACACCCCTGACCGGCATTGTCGGATTCGCTCGGCTGCTTGAGAGCTCCGATCTCGAACCGGCCTCCCTTGAGGTGGTGCGTTTGATAGTGGACCAGTCGGCTGAGTTGAGCCGAATGGTGGACGATCTCCTCACAGCCGCCCGGGCCGATGCCAATGCCCTCACCATCAACCTGGTCGATGCATCAATACAAAACGAGGTAGATGAGGTGGTGCGGTTCGTCGAAATGATGCGCACCGAGGTCGAGGTGTTCTGCCAGGACGCCATGGTCGTGATCGATCCCGAGAGATTCCGGCAGGTGCTGCGCAACTTGTTGGTCAATGCCCGCAAGCACGGCGGATCGGAGATCAAGGTTCGGGGGGTGGTCAAAGACAGCAAGTACATCTGCACGGTGATCGACGATGGACCGGGCGTGCCGACGCACGTGCAGGAACGGCTCTTCAGTCGCTTCGTGCACACGGGCGAGGCACCAGTAATCATGGGATCGGTCGGGCTCGGGCTCGCCATCGTGCAGGAACTCTGCCGCCTGATGGATTGTGAGGTTTCCTACCGCCGGGTCAAGGGGGAGACTTGGTTTTCCGTCACGATGCCTTTGGCCGAGCGTACCTATCAAGCGGTCAACGAGCGTCTGGTGATGGCCACGGCGTGAGACGTGCAGCAATTCCTTTCGGCGTGATTGCCGTGTTGCTGGGAACCGCACTGTCTGCCGCGGCTGAAACCGCCCCGCTGGCTGTCGACGACTGGGTCGAAACCGACGGCAAGACGGTCCAGATCCACGTTCTCGCCAATGACTCGGGGGATTTTGACCCATCGACCTTGTTTCTCGTGACCGAGCCAACCCAGGGGATGGCGTCCGTTATCGCCACTGGCTCGCCCAAAGTGAAATACAGCGCCACCGGGTCGGGCACCGACACGTTTCAATACTCGGTTTGCAACTCGGCGGGAGCGTGCTCGACCGCCACGATCACGGTGAACATCGCTCCTGTCGCCACAACGACGACCGCGGTGGTTGCCACGACCACCGCGGCGCCGACGCCAACGACGACCACGAGCCCGGTCGTCACATTGCCGCCAACCACCGCGCCGACGGCGCCGGCCATGGGCACGACGCTTCCGGTGACGACGGCGCCGACGATCCCGGCGACGACCTTGCCATCCGCGGTCAGTTCCTCTGTTCCATCCGACCCCTTTGCCGGTCTGGCCATCGGGCCGGCTAGACCGATGGCCGCCGCCGGGACCACGGTCGGCGAACCCCATGAGATCGACATCGCCGAGGACGTCAGGTTCCTCGGGCGAAGCGGCGCCGACACCCTCAAGCTTGTGGCGGCGCCAGCAGTGATGGTGTCGGGGATCCTCGGATTTTTACTGGTCGGTCTTCCGCAGAACGCGCTCGGAGGAATGCTGGGATTCCTCGTTGCCAAGCGGCGCGGCGACAAGAAAGACGGGGACCAGCAGATCTAGTTGCCGTCCCCGGCATTTTCCGCCGGGAGTGCCTGGGGCTCGGTCATTCGGCGGCCGGGCCAGGGAAGCAAAACCAGAACCGCGACAGCTATCCAAAAGACGGCGCTGATGTCGACCGAGAACAAGCGGTTGAGGAAGAACGCCACCTCCGGAATCAGTAGCCCAATGACGAAATGGAGCCAGCCGGGCTTTCCCGGTCGCCCCGAGAGGTAGATCGCCACGGCCACGGTGATCGCCAGCGCCAACAGGAAGAATGGCCACCCACCGAGACCCTCTGATCGAGGCAAGCCGGTATCGAGGGTGTTCAACGCCACGACGACCAGCCCGAGCCAAAACGCGATCGCGGCCACCGCCCCAGCCACTCGTAACAGAACACTTCTCATCGACTCGTCTCCGCGAAATGAGCTTACGCGGCTCCTATCACGCGAGCGAGGAACCGAAGGACTGCCGGGTGGGCAGGGTAAATGACGTGGCCACCGGACACCAGCGCGACCTCTGGGTTCGGCAACGCCAATGCCAGGCGGTCGTTGATCGTTCGCAGCGCTGCCGGTGAATCCTGAGAAGAGACCAGAAGGATCTCGTGCTCGATTTGGGCGAGGTCCTCATTTTCGAGCCGCAACGGATCATGGCTGAGGTCGAGACCACGGCCTCGCATCTCCGCCAAAACTGCCGGGGAAGCGGCGGCCAACAACTCTCGCAACTGAGGAGAAAACGAATTCCAGGTCTCAGCGCCCAGCGCCAGGCCGATTACGGCCTCCGACGCCACCGCGGGATCATCCGCGGATCTCGTCAATACCTCGCGACGAAGGTCAATCGCCCAAGCCTCGGCTTCGGGATCGGCCGTGAACAAGGCTGGCTCGAGCAACACCAAAGCTCGCACCTTCTCAGGCTGGCGATGCGCCAGCGCCAGTGCGATCTGACCGCCGGTGCTGCGGCCGATGGCGATCACCGGACCGGCTGCCACGGCATCGATCAGGGCGACTACATCGTCGAGGTGTTGGTCCAGGTCCAACGAATCGAAGGGCTCTGGTGGGGGACTGCGACCAAAGCCACGGCGGTCATAGATGATGCAGCGTCCGATCTGAGAGAGCTCACGGGCTGCCTCTTCCCAAAGGACGGCCGAACTCGGAGTGCCATGGATTCCCAGAATCGGAGCACCGGCCCCGAACTCCTCGTAATAGAGGTCAATCCCGTTGGCGGAGACCCTCGGCATTGGCGTCGAGGGTAGAAGCAACCCCGGCCGTCAAGCTGAGGACAACGCGGCCAGAATCCGCTCATGGAGGTGGATCGCAAGGTCTTCGTGCCGGCGACTGACGGCACCAGGATCGCTCTCACGCTTTATCTGCCGGAGGGCAAAGGTCCGTTTCCGGCGGTGGTCGAATCGCTTCCCTACCGCAAGGACGACGACTGCTTTACCCGCGACTGGAAAACTTATAGCTCCCTCGCCTCGGCGGGAATCGCCGGGGTTCGCATCGACATCCGGGGAACGGGCGCCTCCGAGGGCGTGATCGAAGACGAGTACTCGGCTCAAGAGATGGCCGATGCAACGGAGATCATCGCCTGGAGTGCCGACCAGAAGTGGTGCAACGGCAACGTCGGCATGTGGGGAATCTCCTGGGGTGGGTTCAGTGCCCTGCAAACGGCGATGCTTCAGCCATCCGCGCTGAAGGCGATTGTCGCCATGCACGCCACCCACGACCGGTTCGCAACCGATGTGCATTACACCGGGGGCTCGATCCAGGCCGCGGAGCAAGGCGACTGGCCCACGTCGATGGTCGCTCTCAACGGGCTCCCGCCGGACCCGGAGATCGTCGGCGAGCAGTGGCGGGAAATGTGGATGGAACGCTTGCAGCAGACACCGCAGTGGCTTTTCAACTGGTTTCACCACCAGTCGCGCGACGCCTACTGGCTCCATGGCTCACCCTGCGCGGACTACTCATCCATCAAAGTGCCCACCCTTCTGATTGGCGGTTGGCTCGACGGCTACATCGACGGCATGCTGGCCATGCTGGGGAAACTGGATTGTCCACGCCGCGCGGTGATCGGGCCCTGGGGCCATTACCGACCCGCCACCGGTTTGCCCGCCCCCACCTTTGACCATTTCGATCTTTTGGCTCGCTGGTTCGGCCACCATCTCCGGGGCGACGACAACCAGGTGATGGAGATGCCGGCCCTCACTGCCTGGATCCGGACCGATCCGCCTTACGACGCCCGGGTCTCCACCGGCCACTGGCTCACCTATAAGAACTGGCCCTTGCCTGTTGACGCCTGGGAGATGACCCTCGGCGAAGGATGTCCCCGTGGCTGGGAAGGTCCCCAATGGGTAGGTTCACACGCTCCCGCATGGGATCGGGCTGTTATCGGCTCGAGTGATCCGACTCGAGACGACGAAGCCTCCATTGTCTTTGAATCCGAGCCGTTGGCTCGCGGGCTGGACCTCTTTGGCAATCCCGAACTGGAGGTGGTTGTCGCCTCGGATCAAGCGGTGGGGTTGGTGGCGGCGCGCCTCTCGGCAATCTCACCCGATGGCAGAGGATTCCTGATATGTCGGGGCAGTCGCAACTTGAAATTTCCTGACGACCTCTCGACGGCAGTCCCAGTCGAACCAAATCAATGGCGCAAAGTTTCGTTTACCTTGCTTGCCGCTTCGGCCCGAATCCCCTCTGGATGGAGGGTGAGGCTAAGTCTGTCTGGAGCCGACTTTCCAATCGTCTGGCCACCGGCCCGGCGGTTCAAGCTGACTGTCGATCCTTCGGGGAGTCGGCTTCGGCTTCCGATTCTCCCGCTTGGGGGCGAGGTGGTCCCAGTACCTCCCGCTCCGCAGTCGCCTGATGCCCCGGCCGTGACACAGCGCGACGAGGTCGAGTGGGGAGTCGAACGTCGCGACGCCCGGACCATCTTCCGAAAGAGCATCTCGGCCCAAGAGCTACAAAATGGGCGCCTCACGTACCGGTCGGATCAGAAGTGGGAGGTAGCGGTCGACGACTACGAACCGGCATCGACCTCTCTGAGTTCTCAAGTCCAGCTCAGCTTGCAACGGAACGGCTGGAATGTGGGCGCCGAAGGGAGGGTGACGATCACCGCGGACAGCGACTGGTTCTCGCTGGAAATTGGCCTGGCGGCAACCGAAGGCGGGAGCGTGGTTTTCGGACGTGTTTGGAGCGAACGGATCGCCCGTATTCATGCCTGAAATGAGGCGGGCGAAGCGCGCGGAGTACACAAAAGTGACGTCCCTCAGCTAGTCGACCGCATGTCGGATCGTTTTCCGACTGGCTGTCTGCTGGATGGCGGACTTAGTTGTCATCACCATGGCGACGACTGAAAGGCGCTTCATCGCGTGCCCCGGCTGACGAGCCTGTCATTCGCCCACCCCGCCGTTTCGGCCGAGGAGCGAGCGCGAGTGGCTCGCTTGGCACTCGCTGATTTTGGGCCGGCCTTTGTACTGATCACTTGCCTGCGAGTGGAGTTCGTAACGCTTGGGGATTCCCAGACCGTTCCCCAGAGCGGTGTTCTCGGCCAGGAGAGGGAGGGCGAAGAGGCATTTCTGTATCTGTGTCGGGTGGCAGCAGGATTGGAGTCACCGATCGCTGGCGAGCCAGAAGTGCTGGGTCAGTTCCGTACCGCATTGACCGGCTACCGACAGTCGGCCTCATGTGAGGCGGCACTCGTTAGGGCTCTCGATGTCGCCGTGGGCGTAGCACGACGCGCTCGCCGCCAACTTGGTGAAACGCCGCGCGGATCGCTGGCGGCGGTCGCCGCAGGACTGGCGGAGCCTTTCGACCGGGTCGCAGTCCTCGGATCCGGGGCAATGGCTTCGGCGGCGATCAATTGTCTCAACGGAAAAGAAGTCACACTCTTCGCTCGTCGTGCCGTGCGAGTCGGCGATCGCGATGCGCTCCCCTGGGATGAGGCGGATTCAGCACTCCGATCTTTCCCAGTCGTCATCTCAACTTATCCCGGCAAGGCGCCAGTCTCGTCGCAGCTCAAACGTGCTTTGGTAGAGCGAGCCACCCCCTTGCTACTGATCGACCTGGGAATGCCGCCTGCCTTTGGAAGCTGGAATGACCACGTTCGGTACGTGGGAATCGATGAGCTCGCAGCCTCGGCGGATGCACAGCCTTCGCCTGTCGTCGAAGAGAGCCTTCAACACGATGCCAGGAGGGCTTGGCACCGTCTGCATACGCCAAATCGCACGAGCGAAGTGATCGCGGCTCTGACGGCCGTCGCCGATCGCGCAGCCGACGAAGAAGTCGCTCGTTTTGCGCGGCGTTTGCGATCAACCGAAGACCCTGAACGTCTCCTCCGCCAACTGGCCCATACGGTGGCGCGGCGGGTCCTGCATCCGCCCATTTCCTATCTCGGCTCGAGCCCCGCCGAGGCGGTGGAAGTGCTGGCGGACGCGTTTGGAGTCGATCGTGAGTGACTTGCGGATTGCCACCCGCCGGTCGCCACTTGCCCTCGCTCAGGCAACACGTGTGGCCAACTTGCTGGCCCATCGCCAACTGTCAGCCGAGTTGGTCGAGGTAACCACGGCGGGCGATCGCGACCGGGTGAGCTCGATCGCCGAACTTACGGAGCTGGGCGCCTTTGTTCGCGCGGTTCAGGACGCCGTGGTCGAAGGGCGTGCTGACCTGGCGGTGCATTCGCTAAAAGATCTTCCAGTCGTCGGTCCGGAGGCATTGACCCTGGCCGCAGTCCCGGAGCGGGCCTCGCCGTTCGACGTTGTGGTCGGCCTCCGTCTCGACGACCTCCCGCAAGGGGCGCTGGTGGGCACCGGCAGTCCGCGGCGAGTGACCCAGCTCATGGCATTGCGACCCGATCTGCGGACAATCGAATTGCGGGGCAACGTCGATACCCGTCTCGAGAAAGTGGCGTCGGGCGAGGTGGACGCTGCCATCGTCGCCGAAGCCGGGCTAGAGCGGCTAGGCAGGACGGATGCGATTGCGCAGCGCCTTGATGCCAGCGAGATGGTGCCGGCCCCAGGTCAGGGAGCCTTAGCGATCGAGACCCGGACGGGAGGCGATGTTGCTCGCCTGGTGGC
>JBOGEW010000103.1:0-3275 GCA_050742075.1 Acidimicrobiia bacterium | reverse complement strand
GAGCACTCCCGAGGGAATCAGCGAGAGCGCAATTCGCTGGTCCCCGACGATGATCGTGTGGCCAGCGTTGTTACCTCCGGCGTAACGGACCACGTAGTCGGAGGACTCGGCGAAATAGTCGGTGACTCGTCCCTTGCCCTCGTCACCCCACTGAGCACCCAAGACGATCGTGGCGGGCATCCGTGGGCACGGTACCGCCGACACCGCCGACAGCGCCCGAAGCAAGGCCAATAGCATGAAAAGGTGTCCCTCTCGAAGGCGGTCCTGGCGGCTTCCGACCTAGACCGCTTTCGGGAGTTGCAGGCATCTCTCTCCCAAACCTGGCCCTACATGACCACTCGACGGCTGGGAGACACACCGCGAACGCTGATCGTCGTCAACTCGATGAATATGGAGTTGCCAGCACACATGTACCCGGTGATACCGGCTTACGAAGAGCGATTTCTCTTCTTGATGTTGGCCGCAGTCAAGAACCCGGGCACCAGGGTGATCTATGTCACCTCCCAGCCGATTCTTCCTCGACTGGTCGATTACTACATGTCGTTGATGCCGGGGTCTCGACCGCCAGGCCTGGATGAGAGGGTGGAACTGGTCTCTGCGGGCGACGGCTCTGCCCGTCCCTTGATCGACAAGATCCTCGAGCGACCCCTCCTGCTCCAGCGGCTCAAGAATCTCGCCACTGCCAGTCCTTTTCGGGTGATCGTTCCCTTCAACACCACCGAGAAGGAGGTGCTTCTGGGAAACCACCTCGATACCCCGGTGTATGGGCCCGACCCCACGTTGGCTTTTCTCGGCTCGAAAAGCGGGAGCCGGCAAGTGTTCGCCGAAGCCGGGATCCCCTATCCCGACGGGGTGGAGGGCGTTTTCACCCTCGACGACCTGATTGCAGCATTGGAGAAACTGCGAGTGGCGAGTCCCTCCCTTCGGGCGGCGATGGTCAAGCTCGACGACTTGGCAGGAGGATTGGGCAATGCTCTGGTGAGGCTGGAGGGCGTCGACTCGGAATCCGACCTGCGCCGGCGGATCCAAAGTTTGGAGGTCGAAGACCAGGAGGTGGGGGCCGAGGCGTTTCTCGCCGCTCTGGCCCGACGCGGAGGAATCGTCGAGGAGCGAATCGAAGGCGAAGACTTTCGGAGTCCGAGCGTGCAACTGCGTGCCAGCCCATTTCACCAAGTGGAGGTCCTCTCGACCCACGACCAGGTGCTGGGAGGTGCAACCGGACAGACCTTCCTCGGTTGCCGGTTTCCAGCCGATTCCGGATACGGGGTCCAGATTTCCGAGCTGGGTGCCCGGGTCGGTCAGGTTCTTGCCAACAAAGGGGTCATTGGTCGTTTCGGAATCGATTTCGTCGTGGTCCGTCGGGATGACGTATGGCAGCCCTATGCCATCGAGATCAATCTTCGGAACGGTGGCACCACTCACCCCATGCTCACGCTCAGCGCCCTTACCGACGGCGAATTCGACCCTCTCACCAACACCTTCCCCGTGGAGGGGGGCCAAAGGTTCTATGTCGCCACCGATCATCTCGAGGACGAGTCATATCGAACTCTGACCACCGACGACGTCCTCGATCGAATCGAGGACCAGCGGCTGAGCTGGAGTGAGGAGACCAAAACGGGCGTCGCCCTTCACCTCGTTAGTGCGGTGGCGGTGGCCGGTCGCCTGGGGATAACCGCCGTGGGAACCAGCTCCGAGGACGCCGGTCGCCGTTATCAGAGAGCGGGCCAAGTGATCGCTGAACTAGCTGGGGCGGGGTTGTAACAGAGCCTTAACAATCGAGCAACCGCGCAGAAACTCCGCTTCCGCCACAATGCCCGGTCGCAAAGCACAGCAAGTAAGGAGTGACCTGGATGACGAAGTCGCCGGCTGATGTTCTGAAGATGGCCAAGGACGGCGATTACGAATTCGTTGACCTTCGTTTCTGCGATCTGCCCGGGCAGGTCCAGCACTTCACGATCCCGATCAAACAATTGACCGAGGACGGCTTCGAAGAGGGATACGGCTTCGATGGCTCCTCGATCCGGGGATTCCAGGCCATCCAGGAATCGGACATGCTGCTCATCCCCGACCCCACCTCGGCGGTCGACGATCCGTTTCGCAGTCGCAAGACGCTGTTGCTCTATTGCTTCGTCCATGACCCGCTGACCGGCGAGCCATACGACCGCGACCCGCGCTCCGTCGCCAAGAAGGCGGAGGCGTATCTCACCTCCACCGGCATCGCCGAGACCTCCTACTGGGGACCCGAAGCCGAGTTCTACATCTTCGACTCAGCACGTTTCGGCCAGAACCAGCACTCGGCTTACTACTTCGTCGATTCCGAAGAAGGTGCGTGGAACTCCGGCCGGGAGGAGCCGGGCGGGAACCTCGGCTACAAGCCCCGATACAAAGAGGGCTACTTCCCGGTCCCGCCGACCGACCATTTCCAGGACCTCCGATCCGAGATGACCGCGGCCCTCGAGACCGCCGGGATCGAGATCGAGGTCCAGCACCACGAGGTCGGTACGGCCGGTCAAGCCGAGATCGACATGCGCTACGACACCTTGTTGCGGATGGCCGACAAGGTCACGCTCTACAAGTACATCGTCAAAAGCGTCGCCTGGGCGCATGGGAAAAGCGTGACCTTCATGCCCAAGCCGATATTCGAGGACAACGGCTCGGGCATGCATACCCACCAGTCGCTCTGGTCGGACGGAAAGCCCTTGTTCTACGACGAGGCGGGTTATGCCGGGCTGTCGGACATGGCCCGGTGGTACATCGGGGGACTGCTCAAGCATGCCCCCTCGGTGCTGGCTTTCGCCGCTCCGACCACGAACTCCTACCGGAGGCTCGTACCCGGTTATGAGGCCCCAGTCAACCTCGTCTACTCATCACGCAACCGCTCGGCTGCGATTCGCATCCCGCAATACAGCCAGAAGCCGGCCGCCAAGCGCCTTGAGTTCCGCTGCCCGGATCCGAGCTGCAACCCCTACCTCGCTTTTTCGGCCATGCTGCTCGCCGGCCTCGACGGCGTGCAGAACCGGATCGAACCGCTTGATCCCGTGGACAAGGACATCTATGACCTCCCGCCGGAGGAGTTGCGCAACCTGCCCTCGGTACCGGGATCCCTCGACGAGGCGCTGGCCGCGTTGGAAGCCGATCATGACTTCCTGCTCGCGGGCGGGGTCTTCTCAAAGGAGCTCATCTCGACCTGGGTCGAGTACAAGCAGGCGCGCGAGGTAGACGCCATCCGCCTTCGCCCCCATCCCTACGAGTTCTACCTCTTCTACGACGTCTGA
>JBOGEW010000102.1:0-6137 GCA_050742075.1 Acidimicrobiia bacterium | reverse complement strand
TCCCTCGGGAGTGCTCTATCCCGCCTGCACGCCGGTGATCGGATCCGGATGTGTCATCGATCCCAAGGTTCTGATCGAGGAGATGGACATGCTCACCGCCCGAGGAATCGATCCGGGTCGCCTCCGAATTTCCTCCAACGCTCACCTGATCATGCCCTATCACCGCAAGCTCGACGCGGTCATGGAGCGCTACCTCGGTCGCAACCAGATCGGGACCACCAAACGCGGCGTCGGCCCCGCCTACACCGACAAATACTCCCGCACAGGAATCAGAGTCCAGGACCTCTTCGATCCTGCCATCTTTCGCCAGAAGGTCGAGGTCGCACTCGATGACAAGAACCGCATCCTGACCAGGGTCTACAACCAGCTAGCGATGAAAGCGCAGGCGATTTCCGACGAATACCTCGCGTTTGTGCCCAGTTTGCTTCCCCACGTTGCCGACACGTCGTTACTGCTCTGGCAGGCGCTCCAGGACGGGCGGGCAGTTCTCCTCGAGGGAGCCCAGGGAACCTTGCTCGATGTCGATCACGGCACCTACCCCTTTGTCACTTCTTCGAACCCCACCTCCGGGGGTGCGCTGCTCGGGGCGGGGATCGGGCCTGCCAGCATCGGCGACGTCATCGGGGTCGCGAAGGCCTACATCTCCCGGGTAGGCACGGGACCGTTCCCAACCGAGCTGACCAACGAGACGGGCGAGCGGTTGATCGAAATTGGCGGTGAATACGGCACGGTCACTGGACGGAAGCGCCGTTGCGGCTGGCTGGACCTCGTCGCCCTTCGCTACGCGGTCCGGGTGAACGGAATCAGCAAGCTCTTTATCACCAAGCTCGATGTGCTTTCTCACTTCGATTCGATCAAGATCGCAGTGGCCTATCAATCCGGAGACGAAATTCATCACGAGTTCCCCCGTCAACACCGTGTGCTCTACCAATGCAACCCGGTCTACGAGTCCTTTGCAGGCTGGGGGGAAGACATTTCATCCCGGCGCAAGCTGTCGGACCTTCCGATCCAGGTGAGGAGGTTCCTCGATTTCATCGCCGAGGAGACGGGCACGCCCATCGGCTGGGTATCAGTGGGGCCTGAGCGGAGCCAGCTCATAGAGCTATGAAGGTCCTTCTTCTCGGGTCAGGGGGCCGTGAGCATGCTCTCGGATGGAAGCTGGCGCAGAGCCCGCGCCTCCGTTCCCTGCTCTCGCTCCCCGGCAATCCAGGCTTGGCCGAGCTGGGACCGTGTCTGGTGGGAACCGACCCCCTCGACGGTCAAGCCGTCGTCGAGGCAGCGGAGCGTCATCGCGTCAACCTCGTGGTCATTGGGCCGGAAGCTCCGCTGGCGGCGGGAGTGGCCGACCATCTGGCGGCGGCCGACATCCCGGTCTGGGGACCGACCCAAGCGGGGGCCCAGCTCGAGTCATCGAAGGCATTCGCCAAACGGGTCATGGAGCGGGCCGGCGTTCCCACCGCCGCCTGGGGAGAGTTCACGGACTTGGACTCCGCGCTCGAATACCTCGACACCCAGCCACCGCCTTATGTCGTCAAGTCCGATGGGCTCGCTGCAGGCAAGGGAGTAATCGTCACCGAGAGTCAGAAGGAGGCGGCCGACTGGGTCCGACGCTGTCTCCGTGGCGTCTTCGGGAAACCCGCCGTGGTGATCGAGGAGTTCCTTTCGGGTCCCGAGGTGAGCGTCTTCGCACTGTGTGCCGGCCGTATGGCGGTGGCTCTGGAGCCGGCTCGCGATTACAAGCGACTCCGGGATGGCGATCTTGGCCCCAACACCGGAGGTATGGGCTCTTTCTCGCCGGTTCGTGATCTCCCGAAGAACCTGCTGTCTTTTACGACCGAACACATATTCCAGCCGGTGCTGGAAGTGATGGAAGAAGAGGGCAACCGCTACTCCGGCTTCCTCTACACCGGATTGGTTCTGACCGAGAAGGGACCGACCGTCCTCGAGTTCAACTGCCGGCTCGGAGACCCCGAGACCCAGGTGGTCCTGCCCCGACTGGAGAACGATCTCCTCGATGTGATCGAGGATGCTCTGGACGAGGACCTGTCAGCCATCGATTTGAAATGGTCGAGCGAGGCCTTCGTCAACGTGGTGGTGGCGGCGCCGGGCTACCCAGATTCGCCGCGGAGGGGGATCCCGATTCGAACGGGCTCATTCGAGGCCAACACCCTGCTCTTCCATGCTGGAACCGCATACTCGGGAAATCAACTCGTTTCGAGCAGTGGACGGGTCCTCAATGTGGTCGGATCGGGTTCGACGCTGAGCTTGGCCCGCGCCGCCGCCTATGAAGCGCTCGATCGCATCGAGTTTCCGGGGGGGCAGTTTCGGACCGACATCGCCGCTTCGATAGGGTGAGCCAGGTGAAGGTGGCGATCGTGATGGGCTCCGGATCCGATCGCCCGGTCATGGAGAAGGCGGGCAAGATGCTCGAACGGTTTGGGGTCGAATCGGAGACCCGAGTCCTCTCCGCCCACAAAACCCCCGACGAAGCCATCGCCTTTGCCAGCAGCGCCGCTGCGAGCGGTTTCAAGGTGATCATCGCCGGGGCGGGGAAGGCCGCCCATCTCGCCGGTGTCATGGCTGCCAAGTCACTTCTCCCAGTGATCGGTGTGCCCCTGAACGCATCCCTTGACGGTCTCGACTCGCTTCTCGCCACCGTCCAAATGCCAACCGGTATCCCGGTGGCAACCGTTGCGATCGACGGAGCCGTCAACGCTGCCCTCCTGGCGGTGTCGATCTTGGCGGTCGGCGACCCCGAGCTCACACGGCGGCTGAGCGAGTATCGGGCGCAGCTGGCGGCCGATACGTTGGCCGGCTAGCCAACGACGGTGCGAATCACTATCAGCCGGTCAGCGGCGGATTCCGCGCCCCACACCTCGCCCGGTCGCCCCAGCATCTGCCGGACGTTGGCGGGGTTTACATCGGAGGGAAAACTCATGAAGGACTCCGTCAGCGGATCGAACCGGACGATGGCGTTGGCGCCGAAGTCCGTGAGCCAAACGGTGTCCGTCTCGTCAACAAAAACCGAGTAGGCCTGTGGGGCATCGCCGGGAAGTCGCCATTCCACCCAGGTCTCTGATAGCGGGTCGTACGCCCCCACCTGTCCCGCATTCCACTCACTCACCCACAACCGGCCAGCTGAGTCGGACCAGACCCTTCTCAGCCCCGCCCCCGGCGTCGGTGGATCGATCACCTCCACATCGCCGGTCGAACGGTCCACCGCTCCGAGATAGCTTCCGGCAAGCGAGCTGAAGTAGATGGCGCCTCCCGGAGTCGCGGTAATGCCATAGGGACCTGACCCCCGGGGAGACGGGAAAGCTTCGATCACTCCGTCTTCTGGGTCGAGCCGTCCGTACCATCCGGCCTGGCCCGTGAACCAGAGGACGCCGTCGCCGTCGAAGGCAGCGGTGTTGAGGTTGGCTTGCGCGGCGACGGCCGGCATCGGAAAAGTCTGCAGGGCGAGAGACTCGGGGTCGACCCGAACGATCGCATTGAGGCCGCCGTCAGTGATCCAGGGAGCGCCATCGGGCCCGATGATCACCCCGTGCGGAGCAGAATTGGGCCCGAGCGGCGTTTCCCGCGCTTCGCCCGTCTCGGCGTCGAGCCAGCCCAGGGCCCCGCGGCGTTGGGCCGTGTACCAGATGCCACCATCAGCCGCCGGGGCAACGTCGTGCGGTCTCGAACCAGAAGGGACCGGATAGATCGCCACTTCGAACGCGGGTTCCTGCTCGCTGGTGGTCGCCACCGCGGTCGTCGAAGAAAGCAATGCCGCGCTGGTCGACGGAACCTCTGAGGTGGTCGGCAGGAGAGCAGTCGATCCTGGCTGCTCCGATGTAAGAGGGGGCTCAGCGGGCGAGGACGCGCAAGCGACCAGGATCACAGCCGCGACCATGAGCGATCGTCGCTCGATCATCACTCGCGACGGTACCGACCTAAGTTGGCTATGCCCTTGCCAACGGCTCGGCCAACCCGCCGTTCGGCTCGACGATGACATCTGTAAGAGAAAGCCACTCGGCCATTATTTTCAACTCAGCTCGAACCCGGGGGGCAATCGACTCCGACGAATGACCCGCCTCGATGAAAGCGCCCCGAACGATCAGAGCCGATCGCGCCCTGTCGGCTTTGAGATCGAGGCGCCCGACCAGCTCGCCGTCGCAGAGGATGGCGAAGACGTAGTAACCGAAGGTTCGCTTTGGCGCCGGGGTGTAGATCTCGATCCGGTAGTGAAAGTCGAACAACCGCTCGGTTCGAGCACGGAACCAGATGACCGGATCAAACGGGCAGAGGAAGGCGACTGCCTCGACCCTCTTGGGCACCGAAGCCGCCGGATCGAGATACGCCGTCTCTTTCCACCCCTCTACTTCTACTTCAATCGCCTCTCCGGCTGCGACCAGCTCCTTGAGCGGCGACTTGCCTGGCTGGTTGGACTGGCGGTGATAGTCGGTGAGGTCGGCAAAGGTGGCGACTCCCTGGTGGCGCAGGGCTCGACGGAGCAACTCCTTGCGCTGCTCGGCCTCAGGCAAGTCCTCGGCCAGGACGTCTCTCGGGATAATCCTTTCAACCAGGTCGTAGTGGCGAACGAAGTTCACCCTGGTAGGAACTCCAAGCTTGCCGCGGAGGAATAGCCCTTCGAGAGCGATCTTGGCCGGCGACCACTCCCACCAGGGGCCGAGGCCCGTCTTGTGGGCCTCGAGGTCCGAAGGCCGGATGGGTCCGTGCTCGCGTATCCGGGAGAGAATTTCTTCCACCCCGCCCGGGTTGTCTTTGATCCATCGCTCGGCGAAATGCCACTTCGACTCCATCCGATGTCGGTAGAGGGGCCAGTCCGCCTTGGGGATGATTGCGGCCATGTGCGCCCAATACTCGGTGAGCTCCGCCTTGTTTCCCCACGTCATCTCGTCGAGGAGGGACAGGGGGTAGTTGCCCAGCCGGGCGAATAAAGGGAGATAGTGGGCACGAGCGACGACGTTGACCGAGTCGATCTGGATGACGCCAGTCCGCTTCAACACCCGGCGAATGTGCTGACGGGTCACGCGACCTTGGGGCCTTGGGTCAGCAAAACCCTGGGCCGCCAGAGCAACACGGCGCGCCTGATCGATCGTGAGCTTTCGCACGGGACCTTGAGGCTAGGCCCATGTTCCGGGCGGATTTCTGTGACCGATGACGCCAAAAATCCGCGCAGTAGCCTCCCGGGCGTGATTGGCCGCTACTCGCTGCCCGCCATGGCGACCATCTGGTCAGAAGCCCATCGCCTCGAGGTGTGGCACAACGTTGAGCTGCTGACCCTGGAGGCCTGGGCCAAGCTGGGCGCGGTGCCGGCCGAGGCGATCGCGGGCTTGCGGGAGGCGAAGGTTCCCTCGCCGGAGGAAGTAGCAGAGCGCGAGAACGTGACCGACCACGATCTCGCCGCCTTCGTCGATCTCTTGGCGGAAAGGGTTCCAGCCGGCGGGGAGTGGATTCATTTCGGCCTCACCTCCTCCGATGTCCTCGACACCGCCGGCGGAGCCATCTGCGCCGAAGGCGCCCGACTATTAGTCGACGGAGTGAGCGAGCTTTTTGCGACCGCCCGCCGACTGGCTCAGGCCGAACGCGATACGGTGATGATCGGGCGCACCCATGGCATCTGGGCAGAACCCACTTCGTTCGGGCTCAAGGTGGCGAGCTGGGCCTTCGAATTGGCCCGCGATCATGATCGGATGGCCGCCGCCTTGGAGGCGGTGGCTGTCGGCAAGATCTCAGGGGCGGTTGGAAGTTACGCCCATACCCCGCCCGAGATCGAGGAGTATGTATGTCAATCGCTCGGCCTTTCACCCGAACCCGCGTCGTCCCAAGTCACCGCCCGTGATCGGCATTCTCAGTACCTGAGCGCCATCGCCCTCACTGGCGCCACTCTCGAGCGGATCGCCACCGAGATCCGTCACTTGCAGCGGTCCGAGGTCGGTGAGGTCAGGGAGCCCTTCCGCGGGGGCCAGAAGGGGTCGTCGGCGATGCCCCACAAACGCAACCCGATTCTCTCTGAGCGCATCACGGGGATGGCCCGCCTCCTGCGGGGCTATGCCCAGGTCGGTCTGGAAAACGTGGCCCTCTGGCACGAGCGGGATATCAGCCACTCGTCGGCGGAAAGAGTTGCCCTGCCC
>JBOGEW010000101.1:0-5934 GCA_050742075.1 Acidimicrobiia bacterium | reverse complement strand
GCCGATAGTTTCGCTAAGCGAACACCAAGGCAGTGGAAACAGTGGGCCATAGAATTCTGGTAGTCGAAGATTCCGCCGTCATCCGGCGCCTGATCGAGGTGTGCCTCCGGGCCGGCGACGTCGAGATCATCACCCGAGAAGACGGCCCCGGCGGCCTCGAGGCAGTCACCACCGAAGCCCCCGATCTGGTGGTCTTGGACATCGGCCTTCCGGGAATGGACGGTTGGCAGGTGCTCGATCAGATCCGATCCCAGCCTGCTACCCGCCAGTTGCCAGTGGTAGTGCTCACCGCCCATGCGGAGGAAGAGTCCCGTCGCCGGGCCGATGAAGGTGGGGCCGACGCCTTCATCACCAAACCGTTCCAACCTAACGACTTCCGCGAGACCGTCCTCGACCTCATCCGCTAGCAATCGCGACCCAGGGTAGTAAACGTCGTACAGCGACGGTTCCAGCCCACAGAACGAGGAGATACTCTCCTGACCCAGTGATTGCGCGTTCTCACCAGGATCATCTGATCCCCTCCAGGCTCGGCGCGCCCATCCAGCGCGCCGAAGATCCAGCCTTGATCACCGGCACGGCCACCTTCACCGAAGATCTCACGCCAGCCGGCACTCTTTATCTGGCCCTCCTCCGCAGCCCGTTTCCTCATGCCCGGATCAACGCCATCGATACGGCCCAGGCTGCCTCGGCTCCAGGGGTATGGGCGATTTACACCGGAGCCGACGTCGCCGATCTCAACGTGCCACCAGCTCCGAATCCGAAACGGAACGTGCCTCGAAGGTTCGCGCTCGCCCAAGACCGAGTCTTGATGCCTGGCGACCCGGTGGCCGCGGTCGTGGCCGAATCTCCCGCTCACGCCTTCGATGCCATGGAACTAATCGAAGTCGACTACGAGCCGCTCGACCTCGTTGGGGATCTAGACGAGGCCCTGACAGCTCCTCCCCTCCACGCAGGGCAAGAGTCCAATGTGGCCTATGACCGCGCCAAAGGCGATTGGGAAGCGATCAGCGCGTTAGATGGTGTCGTCGTTGAGGGAGTGATCGAGCATCCGCGGATCGCGCCCACCCCGATCGAAGGAAGATTGGCACTCGCCCAGTGGGCGGATGGAGTCCTCACCTTACGAATAAACACCCAGGCGCCGCACCTGATTGCAGAAGAACTCGCCCGCTGCCTCGACCTCCCCAACAGCTCGGTCCGGGTAATCACAGGATTCGTCGGCGGCGCCTTCGGCGCCAAGTTCGATCTTGCCGAGGAGGAGATGCTGACGGTATTTGCCTCGCGTCAACTGGGACGACCGGTCAAGTGGGTCGAAGGTCGGAGAGAGCACTTCCTGGCGGTCGGGCACGGCCGGGCGATGCGGGCGAAATACCGATTGGTGGCCGATCGGGACGGTCGCGTCAAGGCGTATTCGGTGGATTGGTTGGTGGATCTCGGTTGCCGCCACCGCTACCTCAGTTTCTCCACGATCACCCCCCGAATGGGAACCGGTACTTACGACATCGGGTTGTACGCCTGGCGCCTCCGCGGAGTTTGGACAAACCGGAATCCCCGCGGCATCTACCGGGGAGCCGGTCGGCCCGAGGCCACTCTCACCATCGAAAGGGCGATGGACCATCTCGCTTCCGAATTGGACATGGATCCTGCCGAGATCCGCCGCCGCAATTTCATTCGCTCGGACCAGTTCCCATATAAGAGTGTCGCCGGATACACCTACGACAGTGGCAACTACCACGGCAATCTCGAGTCCTTGCTCAAGGCCGCCTCATACTCCGATTTGAGAAAAGCGCAGGCGACGGCGCGAACCGAGGGCCGGCTGATCGGGATCGGAATCGCCTCTTATGTCGAAGTTTGTGGATTCGAGGATTGGGGTGCTGCCCGGGTGGTGGTCGCACCTGATGGCTCGGTCACCGTCCTTGTCGAGACTCTCGATCAAGGTCAGGGCCACCGAACAGTTTTCGCTCAGATCGTTTCGGCCCGGCTCGGAATCCCGATGAGCCTTGTTCGTGTCGAGCAGGGCGATACCGCCACCGCGCCCTACGGTTGGGGGACCTCGGGCTCTCGGTCCCTACCACAGACCGGCTCGGCGACTCAGGCGGCCGCCAACGGAGTGGCCGAGAAAGCCAAGCGGATTGCGGCCCATCGGCTAGAAGCTTCCCCTGCCGACATCGATCTCGCGAATGGGGTGGCGACCGTCAAGGGCACAGACGTGACCATGAGCTGGAAAGAAATCTCCTCGGCGGCATATACCGGAGAGGTCCCTCCCGGCGACGAGCCCGGTCTGGAAGAGGAGGTTCGACTTCGATCGGCGGGTGAGAATTTTCCTTTCGGCGCCCATCTGGCGGTAGTGGAAGTTGACCTGGAAACGGGATCTGTGCGACTCGAGCGTTTGGTGGCGGTTGACGATGCCGGTGTGATCGTCAATCCAATGCTGGCCAATGGACAGCGCCATGGCGGCCTTGCCCAAGGCATCGGTCAGGCGCTTTGGGAAGCGGTTCGATATGACGAATCCGGCAACCTGACCACGGCCACGTTCGTCGACTACCTCCTCCCCAGCGCGGTCGGCCTTCCGTTCTTCGAACTCGCCGAGACCGAAACGCCCACAACGACTAATCCGTTGGGCGCCAAGGGCATCGGTGAGGCAGGAGCGATCGGTTCGACGCCGGCCGTGCTCAACGCGGTTTGTGATGCCCTAGGCCGCCAGGACCTGCAGATCCCACTTACACCAGAACAAATCTGGAGGGTTACTCGCTCGAATCGGGAATGATGAAGCTCAAGACGGCAGTGACGATCGAGATCACCAGGCTGCCGAGAAATGCTGCCAAGAATCCGTCGACGGTGAGGTTTTCCATCAACCCGGCGGTGATCGCCAGCATCAGCATGTTGATGACAATGGCGAAGAGGCCGAGCGTGATGATGAGAAACGGGATGGAGAGGATCTTCACCAGTGGTTTCAGGAGCGCATTGACGATCCCAAAGACCAAGGCGATGAGCAGGATCTGCCAGATATCGCCCGTGAGTTCAATCCCCGAAATCAAACGATCCGCTATCCACAGGGCCGCCGCACCGACCAGAACCTTGATGATGAAGCCCATGCGGCGAGTGTAGGGATCAATATCGTGGAGCCATGACCAACGAAGAGTCGTCTCCCACTCTCAGCCACCGATTGCAGATTCTCTCTACGGAACACTGGAGCCTGCTCGCCTCCCGATCCCTGGCCTGGTCGGAATCGTTCAACCGGGCAACTATGTTTCTGGCGACGCTCTCGGGAGCAGTGGTTGCCCTAGCCCTGGTAGCCCAGGCCTCTTCGTTTGGGAGAATCTTCTCGCTCTTTGCCCTGGTCATCCTTCCGGTGGTCCTGTTCATCGGAGCTACCACTTCCTTCGACCGTCAGCCACTAACTACCACGACGCATTATGCGTCATAGGCATGAATCGCATCCGGCACGCCTATTTGGAGATTGCTCCTGAAATGGCGTCGTACTTCGTCATGAGTTCCCATGACGATGAACGCGGGGTGGCGTTATCTATGGGCCTGCCGCCGGTGATGCCCCTTTATCAGCATGTGTTGGCCGGCACTCCGACCGTGATCATCGTGATCAACTCGATCATTGCCGGTGTGATCGGGTCGATCGCGGTTTCCCTCGTCACGAATCGATCGGCGATCGTCGCGCTTGCCGGACTGATTGGATTCCTCATCTCGGCGGGGCTTCATCAACGAATGGCGACCAAGAGCATTCAACTCGCCATCGGCGGCTTCCAACCGCGTTTTCCTAGTGAGGAAACTCCTGGCTAAGTCTTCACCGGATCGGGCAGTTCGCCCAACCGTTCGATGAGGTCGACGACCCGGTTGCTGTAACCCCACTCGTTGTCGTACCACGACAGCACCTTCACCAGGTTGCCTCCCAGGACCTGGGTCCCGGCGGCGTCGAAGATCGAGCTATGGGGGTTGCCGATGATGTCGGTGGAGACGATCGGGTCCTCCGTGTACTCCAACACACCTGCCATTGGTCCCTCGGCGGCCGCCTTGACTGCGGCGTTGACCTCCTCGACTGAAACGTTCTTCTCCAACTCGACTACCAGATCGACCGTGGAGCCATCCGGCACGGGGACCCGCATTGCCATTCCGTGAAGGAGTCCGTCGAGCTTCGGATAGACCTTGCCGACCGCCTTTGCGGCGCCGGTGGTCGTCGGGATGATGTTCTCGGTGGCGGCGCGGCTGCGGCGCAGGTCCTTGTGAGGAACGTCTGCCAAACGCTGATCATTGGTATAGGCGTGGACGGTGGTCATGATGCCCCGCTTGATTCCAAATGCTTCGTCCAGCACTTTGGCGAGAGGCGCCAGAGAGTTAGTTGTGCAGGAGGCGTTGGAGACGATGACATCGTCGGCGCCGAGCTGGTCGTCGTTGACTCCGAGGACGACGGTGTCATCGATCTCGTCGTCGGCCGGAACCGTCAGGATCACTCTCTTGGCTCCGGCGTCGATGTGCTTTTGGAGAGATTCCCGGGTTCGGAACACGCCTGTCGACTCCACCACCACGTCGATGGCGAGCTCCTTCCAGGGAAGAGTGGCGGGGTCCTTGACGTAGAGCATCTTGACTTCGTGCTTGCCGACGGTCATCACTCCATCTTTGACTTCAACGTCTTGCTCGAAGGGCCCCATCACCGAGTCGTATTCGAGCAAGTAGGCGAGGATGTCATCGTCGGCCAGATCGTTGATCGCCACTACTTCGATCTCGGACTCAGTCCGCTCGGCGATGATGCGAAAAACCGCCCGACCGATTCGGCCGAAGCCATTGATCGCCACCCGGACTGGATTGCTCATTGCCTGCCTCCTTCCAAGGTCCGGCTCATTTCCTCGAGTACCTCGACAATGCGTGCCGAGTAGCCCCATCCGTTGTTGAACCAGGTAATCGTCTTCACCATGGTTCCCTCTACCACCATCGTGCTCAGACTGTCGAATATTCCTGAGTAGGTCGAGGACTTCACATCGGAGGAGACGATCGGATCGGCGGTGAACTCGATCAGCTCTTTGAATCTCCCGGAGGCGGCTGCCGCTACCGCGGCGTTGACGGCTTCCTTGCTCGTGGGCTGATTGACCAATGCGGTCAGGTCGATCGTTGATCCATCGGCCACAGGGACGTTGAGCGCCATCGCCGAGATCTTTCCAGCCAACTCGGGCATCACCTGGGCGAGGATTTCGGGGGAGTTGGTTTCAGCGGGAATGATGTTCTCGCCAGCCGCCCGACTGGTGCGAAATCCGGTTCCGGGGACATCGGCGAGACGCTGGTCATTGGTCATGGCATGAACAGTGGTGAAGAATGCTCGATCGATGCCAAGGGCATTGTCGAGGATCCGGAGAATCGGGGCGACGGCGTTGGACGTGTTCGAACCGAGGGCGACTACCTCGGCGCCCGACGTCAGAAGGGAGTCATTGATTCCACGGAGGAGAACTGGGATGTCGCCGGGCTTCTCTGGGGTGGAGGCGACGACGACCCTTTTCGCTCCTGATCGGAAGTGAGCCTGCGCCGCCTCCATTGTCCGGTAGTTGCTCGTGGCGTCGACCACTAGCTCGACTCCGAGGTTCTTCCAGTCGACGTCGCTCGGTGACTTGGCCGTGAGAAACGCGATCGATTTCTCTTCTACTTGCAGCGTGCCGTTGTCGTAGGACACCGGCTTGGGAAACCGTCCGTAGATCGAGTCGTACTTGAGGAGATAGGTCAATCCGGCGGGATCGTCGATGTCGGCGATGGCTGCAACCTCGAGATCCTTGTGGTCGACGAGGAGGCGAAAAGCGTTGCGCCCGATACGGCCGAAGCCGAAAAGCCCGATTCGATTCATTGTTTTCGTCATCCTTGGGTTGGGCATGGCCGAGGGTAGTCAGGGGTTGTCGAAACCCTTCCCGGCGCCCCGATTCTCCGATACGTTCTCCGCAGACT
>JBOGEW010000100.1:0-4966 GCA_050742075.1 Acidimicrobiia bacterium | reverse complement strand
CGAGTACATGGAGCAGGTGGTCAAGGGCGCGCGCCACTGGCAACTCCCCACGGGCTGGGTGGCCGGCCTCGAAGACCTCGGCGAGGAAGACCTCTAAGCCGCGGGCTCCTCGTCGCCGCCGAACATTCTCCAGAAAACCCAGGCGATGGCTCCGCCCGCCAGCGGCGCCACGAGGTAGATCCAAACGTTGTTCAAGTCCCCGGCAATCAGCGCCGGTCCGAAAGAGCGAGCCGGGTTCACCGACGCCCCCGAAAAGGGAATCCCCGCCAGGTGGATTGCCACGAGGGTAAGTGGGATCACAAATCCGGCCGCAGACAGCGCAGTACGAGTCGAGGCAAGGATCACCAGGACGAAGATCAAAGTGAGAACAAACTCCATCAAGAGTCCCACTCCGGTCCCAACCGGGTTGGTCACGGTGCTAGCCACCCCGGCGCTGTCGGTTGCCGCTAGCACCACAGCCGAGGCCACGATGGCTCCGACGATCTGGCCGATCCAGTAGCCGATCAGATCAGCTGTCGTGGTCCTCTTGTCAAGCCACATCGCCAGGGTGACTGCCGGATTGAAGTGGCCCCCGGAGACATGACCCATGGCGTAGATGGCGGCGAGAAGACCCAGGCCGAATCCAAGCGGAACGGCCACCATGACCGGGCTGCCCGTGGCGCTGGCAGCCAGTACCGACATCGAGCCGACAAACACCAGAATGAAGGTGCCCACTAATTCGGCCAGGTACTTGTTGATCGTCAAGCGAAGCTCCTTTCTCGCCCCGAAGCCTACGGCTCAAGGGCTCTCCGGCCCGGCATCACCGCCTTGCTAGGCATCCTGCGACCGAAGGCAATCCTTCTTGGTATCGCGGGCGGTCTTCTCGGCTCGGGACTGACTTTTGCTCTGGTGGCGATCGTCGCCCGGCTGTCGGCCTCGGAGACCATCGCCGGAATTGCCCTGACCGCTTCGGTGTTGATCGGATTTGGGCTCGGCGGTTACGTGGCGGGCCGGTTGGCCTCGGTCAACGGCCGCTTTCACGGCTCGATCACAGCTCTCATCGTTGCCGGAATCGTCATCGCCGTCGCCAGTCTGGGGGGAAGCCCCGCCCCGCTCGGATCGGTCCTGCTGCTGGCCGTGATCGCCATCGTCATCGGCGCGATCGGGGGGATCGTCGGCAGCCGACGAGCTTCGATCAGCGAGTAAAATAGGAGGCGAGTCCGCCGGACGGTCGCGGGTGCAAGCCCGAGGAAAGTCCGGACTCCACAGGGCACGGTGCTGGGTAACGCCCAGGCGGGGCAACCCGACGGAAAGTGCCACAGAGAAGAGACCGCCGATGGCCAGCCGCGAGGCCGGCACAGGCAAGGGTGAAACGGTGGAGTAAGAGCCCACCAGCGAGCCGGGTAACCGGCCGGCTAGGCAAACCCCACCCGGAGCAAGGCCAAACAGGGACGACGGCGGCCCGTCGATCAAGTCCCGGGTAGGCCGCACGAGGCGACGAGTGATCGTTCGCCCCAGATGGATGGCCGTCCCCGGCAACGGGACAGAATCCGGCTTACAGGCGGACTCAAAACGTGGGTCCCGGCTCCGCTCGGAGCCGGGATCCTTCATTCTGGCGATTTAGGCCAGAATGAGTTGATGGCGAAGAACGTGCTCGGTACTGACCTCGAGGATTGCTCCCACGACCCGGTCACGGGTTTTTATCGCAACGGCTGTTGTGACACGGGCTCAGACGATGTAGGGGTACACACCGTCTGCGCCGAAATGAGCGATGACTTTCTGGCTTTCTCCCGTCAGGTAGGAAACGATCTCTCCAGTCCCCAGCCGTGGTTTCCGGGCCTCAAGGCAGGCGACTTCTGGTGTCTCTGCGCGGCCCGATGGGTCGAGGCATTGGCCGCTGGGGCGGCCCCGCGGGTCCGGCTTGAAGCCACTCACGCCAGCACCCTCGAATTCGCCAGCCTCGCCGAACTCAAGCGTCACGCCCACTGAACACCTAGATGTGCGGACGATTCTCGCTCTCGGGCGACATCGATTTCTATGCCGACTATTTCGGAGCGGCAGCAGCGGTTGATGCCCTGACTCCCTCTTGGAACGTCGCCCCCACCGACCAGGTCTATGTCGTCGCCGAACGGGAACGCCGGAGGGTGCTCGAGACGATGAAATGGGGTCTGGTCCCCCATTGGGCGAAAAATCCCAAGTCGATTCAGATCAACGCCCGCTCAGAAACGGTGGCCAGGGCCCCGGCGTTTCGTGACTCGTTTGCTCGCAAGCGCTGTCTGATCCCTGCGGATGGCTTCTACGAATGGGAGTCCCCCGGGCGGATTCCCCACTGGATCCATCGCGCCGATGGTTTTCCCGTGGGTTTCGCCGGGATCTGGTCGACCCGAAAGAACGACGACGGAGAGTGGATCAGGACTTGCTCAATCCTCACCAAGGAAGGTCGGGGGGTGGTTGCTTTACTACACGATCGAATGCCGATCGCCCTCCACCCCGATCGCTGGAAGGAATGGCTCGACCGCGAGATCCGGGACCTGGAGGTGGCACAGCAGTTGCTGCAGCCCATCGACGACGACCTCTGGATGGAGCGGGAGGTCTCCCCGCGCGTGAACAGTGTCCGCAACAACGACCGCCAGCTCCTGGACCCACCCGAACAGGGCCGCTTAATCTGACCTCGATCCATGGCTCGCTTGTTGCTGATTCGCCACGCCCCCACTGCTGAGACAGGTCGGATCTTGAGCGGCCGGCTGCCCGGCAAATCGCTGACTCCGGCCGGTCGGGAAAGCGCCGAGTTGCTTGCTTCCGAGCTTCGTTCGGTTCGTCTGGGGGCCATCTATTCCTCCCCGTTGGAGCGAGCGATGGAGACGGCTGCCCCGATCGCCGCTGCGCAGAAGAAGGAAGTCGTCGTTCATGAGGGTTTGCTCGAAGTCGACTACGGCGCCTGGTCGGGGCGGAGCCTCAAATCCCTCTACAGGTTACGGTTGTGGCGCGTGGTGATCAGGACTCCTTCTCGCGCCGGCTTCCCTGGAGGGGAGTCGATAGCCGAGGCTCAGCATCGGATGGTGTCGACCTGTGAGGAGCTGTCGGCTCGTCACAAGGAGAAGACGATTGCGCTGGTGACGCACGCAGATCCGATCAAGGGGGCGGTGTCCCACTTTCTCGGCCAGCCCCTCGACCTGTTCAATCGCATCGCGATAGCTCCGGCATCAGTCACAGTGCTCGACCTGCCCACTGGAGGGTGGCCCCGCCTGGTAAGTCTCAACGCCGGCGGCAACTCCAGCACATGGCATTAGACGACCTCGGTCCGGCAGAACGTTTTGCGGCAGGAGCGCTCGGCCCTCCCGGATCGCGGAGCTTCTTCGTCGAGGTGACTGCCAACGGCGTCGTCCATTCCTTCCCCTGCGAAAAGACCCAGGTAGCGGAGTTGGCCGAGCAGGGATTGCGGATGCTGGCCACGGCCGGCATAGAAATTGACGAAGGCGCGGTCGAGACGCTCGTGGCCTCGGGGCTTGAGATCGCCGAGCCCGACCCACCCTCTTTTCGAATCGGCTCGATCGGAGTGGCGATCGAGCGGAGCGAGTTCATCACTGTGGTCCTCGGCTCTCCCGAAGGAGAGGACGAAGTTCGGTTCGTCATCACGGCCGAGCAGTTTCGGGCGATGGCACTGGTCGCCGCCCGGGTGGTGGCGTCCGGTCGACCTCTATGTCCCCGCTGCCAGCTGCCGATGGACCCGGAGGGCCATCGCTGCCCGTCGAGCAACGGTCACCACGTCTGAAGGCGAAGCTGCGCCTCGAGGAGATCGTCGGCGAATTTGTGTCCGCCTCCAATCTGACTCTGCTCGCAACCGATGGATCGGGCAAGCGCTGGGTGTACAAAGCATCGGAGGCAATGTCTCCCCTCTGGGACTTTGATGCCAAGACCCTTCCGGCCCGAGAGCTCGCTGCCTTTCTCGTGTCGGAGGCTCTCGGGTACAAGGTGGTGCCGGAGACAGTGTGGACCGACGGACCACTCGGGCCCGGCTCAGCTCAGAGGTTCATCAAGATGGATCCGGACTTCGATCCCCGGGCATTGTTCCTTCCTGAAGTCTCAGACAAATTGTGGCCGGTGGCCGTGCTCGACGTTGTCTGTAATAACGCCGACCGCAAACTCGGGCATCTATTGCAGGAGCAAGCAAGCGGACGCCTTTTCGCCATCGACAACGGACTCACTTTCCATTCCGAGCCCAAACTAAGGACAGTCCTCTGGGGCTTGGCGGGAAAGCCGTTGCCTGAGGCGATGATCGATGCGCTTTATCGTTTACGGACCGCCCTTGATGAGAAGCTGGGCAGAGACCTCATGGCGCTGGTGACGCCGCACGAACTCGAGGCCTTCGGCGACCGTGTTGACGACCTCGCCAGAAGCCGCGTTCATCCCGAACCGCCCGACGATCGCCCGCCGATCCCATGGCTCGTCTGGTAGATCAATCGAAGTGGGTCGGGAGGTCGGGTCGGTGATGATGTTCGAAAGCCTGTCTGATCTGATTTTCAGTGGCGCGAGCGATCGATAAGGGGGGGAGCTTGTCGAGCGTAAACCAGCCAACCGCGGTGGTCTCAATGCTGGTTTGGGCACTCCCACCCTCGAGCCGGGCATTCACGAACAGCAGGTAGGAATGGTGAAGAGCTGGTGGATGGGGATGGGCCAGCTTGTCAAAAATCGCGGCGAGCTTGATCACTTTCACTCGGTACCCCGTTTCCTCGAATACCTCACGCTCGGCCGCCAAAGAAGGCGACTCCCCGACGTCGACCCACCCTCCGGGCAATGTCCACAACCCGTCTTCGGCTTCCTTCACCATCAGGATGCCATCGTTGTCGTCAACCACGACAACACGCACGATCAACTTCGGTGTGGCATACCCGCCCTCGAAAACGAAACCGGCGGTGCCAACCAGGTCCTCCGGGAGCCCGGCCAGCTCGGCCGCTACCTCTGCTATTTCCTGGAAGCGGGCTCGGTC
>JBOGEW010000099.1:0-3449 GCA_050742075.1 Acidimicrobiia bacterium | reverse complement strand
ACAGTGTCCTCACCTGAAGATGCGCGCTATGGGTCGATTGACATCGACTCCAACCTTCCCGACGCCCGTATCTCGCTCGGCGGCCCCAACGAGAATCGCTTCACCGCATCGGTCATCGAGACAGCCGGGCAGGAATACGAAAACGAGCTCAAGCGTCAGTTGACTTCTGCGGGCGGTGCTCGACTATGGGTGCCGGCCCAGTGGCCGCGGAAAGAGACCTGGGTAGAAAGTCCCGACCTGCGCCACCCCCGCGCCCTCCCGGTATTGATCGTGGCCGATCCCGAAGGCAGCTCCAATTCAGCGGCGGATCTGGCCACCGATTTGAGCGGCGGAATCATCTCAGTCGATCAACCGTCGGAGTTGGCAGGCGCTGGGTCCGTCGCCGACTACGGAGTGGCAATCTTCAACCGGGGAATTCCCGGCTTCACGGTCGACTATGAGCGGGGCCTCTATCTCTCCTTGATGCGGTCATCAAGTGGTTGGCCATCGGGAATCTGGATCGATCCTCCCCGGAGGACCCTGCCCGACGGGGCTCACTTCCAGTACCAGCACTGGACCCATACTTTTGAATATGCGTTGGCTGGCTTCAAGGGCGACTGGCGCGAGGCCAAAATCGTCAACCGCGCCCACGACTACAACCACTCCTTGCTCCCCTTGGTGACGGAGTCGCACGCGGGCAGTCTCCCCCCCCGCCTGAGCTTTTTCGAGGTAACCCCTGACTCGGCGGTTTTGACGGCCCTCAAGCCCCTCGGAAACCCTCTGGCCCATCAGAGCGGCGACAGCCTCGATCCGCGAAAAGGAATCGCGGCGCGTGTTTATGAAGCCAATGGGGGAGTTGGCCGAGCAACCATCAACTCTCATTGGAAGCTCCACTCCGCTTTCATCACCAATTTGATGGAGCAAGAGAGAATCCCGACAGAGACCGGCGATCACTCGCTCGCCTTCGACCTGACCGGGTACCAGGTGGCGACCGTAGGAGCCGTCCCCCGAGCGGAAGGGACCGCCGAGGGAGTGCAACTAGGTGCGATCAGGGAAGCCTGTCAGCCGGTATTCGCCCCTTATTGGCTCCACAACAAGGGTGCCGCCCCGCTCGGTTATCAACCAGTAACAGTGAAAGTGCGACCACCCAAGGTCGGGGCCGATGGCGTTATTGCACTCACGGCCACGGTTGCTTCGGAGGCCACTGGTTTGACGCTTGCGGGAACTTTGCGAGTGGTGGCTCCCGAAGGCTGGGCGGCTGAACCCGCCAGTCGGCCGTATCGCCTGGCACCCGGCGCCCATCTCATCAGCCAGATCATGGTCAAGCCAGCGCCGGAGGCTGCGCCCGGCCGATATTTCGTTGCCGTCCAAATCGAGGAATCAGCGGGCCAGATCCACGAGGATGTCGCGACCATCGATTACCAGAGTGCGGCCAGTCAAGGAGGCGAACTCGAAATTGAGCTCACCACCAAGGGGACCAGAGTGGTTCCCGGGGAAAGGAGTCGCATCGACCTGCGGGTTCATAATCGGGCGGCCTCGGCGATCCGAGGGGAGGCACAACTTTTGAGCCCATTCGATGTTTGGTCGATGATGTCGCCTTGGACCCAGGGATTCGAAGTAGCTGGCGGAGCTGAGACCGAACTCGGCTTCTCAGTCGACATTCCCCGCCATTGCTCGCCTGGCAGCTATTGGGCTTTGGTCAAGATCATGTACTTCGGGCGTATCTTTTACACCGAGGCACTACCCGTCGAAATTGGCAGTTAATGGAACGCGTAGCCAGGACCGATCCTCCTGCCACTGTTGACGGCCGAGCGATAACGGAGGAGCGGATCGCCGAACGCTTGCGAGCGATTCGCACTGGACCTCTCTCGCCCTGGCTCCCCGACGCCGGGCCGGAGGATCGTCGGGCCCGAAGGTGGGTGCTGCGATCGTTGGTCGCCGAGGAGATCATCAGGAGCCAAGCCGGTTCTTTGGACCCCGCCGGCGTCTTTGAGCTAGTGACCGCCGGAGTCGCGGTGAGCGATGAGCAGATCCGTAACTATTACGAACACAATTCCGACCTTTACGACCTCCCTGATCGGCGGAGGATCCGCCAGCATCATGGGGTGACCTTCGACGACGCACTGCTAGCTCGAGGGGCACTCGTGGCCGGTGTTCAAGGCTTTCCATCTTTTGAGCTACTTCGTGGTGAGTTCTGCGGTCCCTTTGAGGAGGCGGTGTTTGCGGCCCAGCTGGGTGAGGTGATCGGACCGATCGAGAGCGAGCTCGGATGGCATGTGGCTGTCGTCGATGAGGTGATGGAGGCTCGGCGCATTCCCTTCGAGGAGGTCCGCGGTGAGATCGAGGCGAACCTCGTCGCCCGCGCTCGGGAGCATGCGTTCGATCTCTGGTTAGAGCAACAACGCCGCCAGCGGGCGACCGTGCTGCCAGCTTGGGGCCACCCGGGCGACCCGAGCTTGCCCGATTTCAGCCACCGCCACTAGCGACTGAGGCCGCCGTCGCGCCATGTTTGACCGGAAGGCCGGTGATGGCTCCGATCCTGTCCGCGGCTCGGGCCACCGCCGCCGCCGGGCTCCGCCGGTGAATAAGAACCGCCTCCACCATCACTTGGAGTTGCTCGGAGACCCGGGCGTAAACCCTGGTGACAGGCCGGGTGACCGCATTCTCCAGCAGCGCAGCAGTCGAGTCGAGGAAGCTGAGATGGGGCACGGCCAGCGGGACTGCCGACCGGCGCGGAGGAATTTGTCCCGTCGAGCGGGCCATGTCGGCGAGGGCCGTGGGGGAGACCAAACGCGCCAGGAGCTGGCCCGCAAGATCGGGACGAGCAGCTTGGCGGAAGATTCCGTAGGCCATGCCTCCGGCCAATGAAGCCGACGGTCCGCTCGGCCCGGCCGGTATGGGCACGAAACCGAAGGTGCGATCGATTTCGGTCACTGGTCGGCCGGTCCGGTCGGTAAGGCGATGGAGTTCGTAGCTTCCGCTGATGATGAACACGGCCTTTCCGGCCGCCAGCATCCTGACCGGCCGGTCGTACTCATAAGTGACGACCTCTGGCGGCATGAGGCCTTCGTCGAGGAAGGAACGCAAGAAGCGCAAAGCTTCAATCGCTCCCGGCGAATCGAGGGTGACGGCATCTTCACGAAGGATCTCGACCCCGTTTGAGGCGAGCAGGGCCAACAGGGAGTAGGTGGTGGTTTCCTGTCCGCGGGAGCCGGCCGTCATCACGAAGGGCCGCTCGTGACCCGCACGATGAACGGCCCTGACCGCTTTCCGCAATTCATTCCAGGTCTGGGGCGGATCAATCCCAAGGCGCTCGAGGGGCGAACGGCGGAACCACAATCCGGCCACATCGGCTTCCGCCGGCAGGGCATAGATCTGGCCATTGTGCCGGAAGGCCGAGCCCAGCGGCTCGACAATGTCGGCCACGATCTGATCGAGGTTGGAGATGACTTCGTCGAGGGGCCGCAGGA
>JBOGEW010000098.1:0-3210 GCA_050742075.1 Acidimicrobiia bacterium | reverse complement strand
CAGTACTTGTATTCGGATCGAGCCGACATCAGCTACAAGAGGATCGCGCGAAGCGTTACGGTGCCGGCTGCCGGCGGCACGATGACCTTCTTCACCTCCTTCGATACCGAACCCGCCTGGGATTTCGTCTTCGCCGAGGTGAACGACATCACCACCGCAACCTGGCAGACGGTGCCTGACCTCAACGGTCACACCACTTCCAGCACTGGCGACAGTTGCCCCGAAGGCTGGCATGAGCTGCATCCTTGGCTCATCCAGTACCAAGGAGCTGATTGCTCCGGGGCCGGTTGGAACGCCAGTTCCGGGCGGTCGTCGGGCTGGGAAGAGTGGGCGATCGATCTCACCCCGTTTGCCGGGCATGAAATCGCGATCTACTTCTCCTACGCCAGCGACTGGGCAATCCAGGGCCTGGGAGCATGGTTCGACGACGTGACCTTTAGCTGGGAGGGCACGACCGAGGACTTCGAGGCTGGGACCGGGGCATGGGCCGTCCCTGCAGGGCCCCCCGAGGGGAGCGGATCCAATTCCAATGATTGGTTCCGTACCACGGACGTGGGATACGCCGAAGGCGCGGTCGTGGGTATGACCCCGACCGACGCCAGCTTCCGCACCCTACATTTCGGATTCGGATTCGAGGGCATCAGCACCGCGACCGAACGAACCGACGTGATGTGCCGGTCGATGAACTTTCTGGGAGTGTCTTGCCCGTAGCGACGTTGCTGGATCCGGGGCTGACCGTGCCGGCGCGTTCGATGCCTTAGACCTTGTCACCAGCGGTGAACCTCGTGATTTTCTCGTCGAGATGTTTGGCTCGATCGCTCTTGACATCATCACCAACATCCTGATTATGGGACTGGCACTGGAAGCAGCCCTGAATCGGAGGAGGGACACTGTCCCCGTTCTGGTGGCGCTGGCCCTGGTGGGTTTCGTGGGTTCGGCGGCGGTAGCCCGCTTCGCCTCAGTTGAGCCCAAGGACGCCGGTCGAATCAAGACTCTGGAGGAGGTGGAGTCCGAGGATGCCGCCCGCCTCGAGGCCGAGCTCGCCGACGACCGCCTTGAAGCTGAAGCGCCTTCCGGCCGCGGCCCGGGAGCAGAGGGGGGAGGGACGGAAATGCTTGACGCTCTGGCGGCGATCAGCTTTGTGGCCGGCTCGTTTCTGACGCTCGCCGCGGGAGTGGGAGTCCTGCGGTTCCCGGACTTGCTGGCTCGGATGCACACCGGCGCCAAGCCGCAGGTTTTGGGGGTCTTGCTCGCCTTGACCGGTCTCGCTCTCCGATTGCGGGTTGCCTCGGCGATCTGGACTCTCGCTCTCGTTGCAATCTTTCAGATGCTCACGGCTCCAGTGGCGGCCCACCTCGTCGCCCGTGCCGGCTACCGCACGCGGGAAGATCTAGCCCGATCGTCTCGTAGTGGACGAACTGACGGAGGACCTCATACGGGCAGAGATCGATACGAGCCGAGGACAGGGGTCGCCACCGTCCTAGGCATGGCCGGATTTTCAGCGAAAGCCGACGCTCGTAAGCAGTGCAATGCGATTAGCGCCTGCTCACACGAGGGCTTCGACCAGGTGCAGAATTGAGCAGTTTCTCGACTTGCTCCTTTTCGCTCGGCGAAGCAAGAATCGTGAGCCGGTCGCCAGCCTGGAGAACGGTCGGGCCCTGGGGAACCAGGTACTCTTCCCCCCGACCAACCAGGGCGAGCCACATCCCGGTGGGGAGGTCGAGTTCGAGGACGCGGCGGCCATCTACCCAGGAATGGTCCGGAATGGTGACCTCGGTGATCGATCGGCTTCGATCTCCGCCGGTAATCAGCTCCGGTCGGTCGCCTTCGGCAGCCTTGGTGTCGGCCACTCCCAGCCAGCGCGCCACCCGGGCGATGGTGGTCCCCTGCAGCGCCACCGACAAGAACACGACGAAGAAGACGACGTTGAAAATCTCGGGAGCCAACGGGACGCCGGCGGCGAGGGGGAAGGTGGCCAAGACGATCGGCAATGCCCCTCGCAAGCCCACCCAGGAGATCAGGGCCTTTTCCCGCCAGGAAAAGCTGGTGGGCGCCAATGTGATCCAGACGGCCACCGGACGGGCGACGAACATCAGCACCAGCGCCAGGCCCAGGCTCGGGAGGGCAAGCTCGGGGAGCTGGGAGGGGAAAACCAAAAGCCCCAACACCAAGAACATGGCGATCTGCATCAGCCAGCCGACCCCGTCGTGGAAGCGGGCCAGCGATCGCTTGTGGATCAAACGGTGCCGGGACATCGTCAGCCCGGCTAGGTAGACGGCGAGAAAGCCGCTGCCCTCGATGGCCGAGGTGGCGGAGAAGATCAAAAGGACGATCGCCAGGGTCAGCACCGGATAGAGGCCTTCGTATTCGAGCTTGATCTTGTTGAGGAGCCAGACCGCCGCCTGCGCCAAGGCAATCCCCACCACGGCCCCCAGCACCATGTGTCTGACGAAGAGAAAGACGAGCGAGATCGGCTCGGCCTCGGCATTGATGATGAGCTCGGAAAGCCCGATGGTGAGAAAGACCGCCATCGGGTCGTTGGTGGCCGACTCCAACTCCAGCAGGGCCCGGACACCGCCTCGGAGAGCGATCCCTCGGGACCGGAGCACCGAGAAAACTGCGGCGGCGTCGGTCGAGGAGATGATCGACCCCGCCAGCAGGCCGAAGAGCGGGGGGAAGTCGAATATGTAGATGGCGGCGCCTCCGGCGATGGCCCCGGTGATCAGAGTCCCGACCGTGGCGAGGGAGATCCCGGGCCAGAGCACCGGCTGGACGGCTCGCCAACGGGTGTCGAGTCCTCCGGAGAAGAGGATGAAAGCCAAAGCGATCGAGCCGACCGAGGCGGCCAGGGGAGCGTTGGTGAAGTCGACCCCTCCAGGCCCGTCAGAGCCGGCCAGCATCCCGATGACCAGGAAGAGCAAAAGGGCGGGGACCCCGAAGCGTCCCGACAGTTTTCCCGCCAGGACCCCTAAGAGGAGGAGAGCGGCTCCGACTAGGACCGGCTCAAAGGAGGGCACCTACATTGCTCCTAGGCCGAAAAACACAGTTCCCGGCGTTGAAACCGAGGTCTCAACTCCGGGAACTGATGACAGCTTTATAACAACCCGATCGCGGATTGCAAAGTCGAAACGGAAGTTTGTTTTCGCGTTCTTCCGGAGCCTCCCTTGGCTCCTTCGATCCCCCTCCGTCGCCTTCGGCGACACCTCCCCC
>JBOGEW010000097.1:0-2559 GCA_050742075.1 Acidimicrobiia bacterium | reverse complement strand
ACCGGCGATAGCCACGGCGGAGAACATGTCGGAGGGAAAGACCTTGCGGATCTGACGATGGGCCACCTGATTTCCCTCGGTGGCCTGACGATCGCCCACCATCACCACTCCCTCCTGAAAACGGAGGGCGAGGACGGTGGTCCCTTCCGGGGCCCGCAACTGGTGCGGCTCTTTCGGCAGCTCCAATGGAGTTGTGTGACCGAGGGTCTTTAAGAGATCGCTGAAGCTGGATCCGGGGCTGGGGATGTCAAACAGAAGGGGCAGGCTCGGGCCCTTGGTCACTCGCCGCCCTTCTGGATGTAGTTGCGCACGAATTCCTCGGCGTTCTCTTCCAGCACCTGATCGATCTCGTCCAAAAGCTCATCGAGCTTTTCGTCCGACTCGCGCTCGGTGGGGAGCGCCTCTTCTTCGGTGTCCTGTTCGGCTTCTTTTGATCGACGGCTCTGTTCGCGTTCAGCCATCATTGTCCTCCAAGCAGAGCAATCAATCCGGCCGCGTCATCTGCCGAATCGAGAATGGCGCCCACCCGGGAGCGGTCGCCCTTAAGCGGTTCCATCATAGGAATTCGTTTCAGGTGGGTTTCGCCCGTATCGAAGACGAGCGAATCCCAGTTGGCGGCGACGAGCGAGCCCGGAAAACGGGAGACGCAGCGTCCGCGGAAGTAGGCGCGAGTTCGCTCCGGTGGCTCGACTTCGGCCTTGACCAGCTCGGCCTCGCTGAACATGCCTTGCATCGCCCCCCGTTCGACTAACCGCCGGTGCAGGCTGCGGCTGGGGTCAACGTCGTGGTATTGAAGGTCGAGGGCGCGTAGCTTGGGATTGTCCCAGGTCAGGCCGTCGCGCTCGACGTAGCCCTCGAGCAGTCGTTTCTTGGCCACCCAGTCGAGGCGGTCGGCGCAGCGCATTGGGTCTTCCTCCAGATCCGTCAACACCTGGCCCCAGGAGGCGATGAGCGCTTGAGCCTGTTCGTCGTCGGTCTCGGCTTCGACGTATTTCCCGAGCCACTCGTGATAACGCCACTGCAGCTCGAGCGCGGTGGCCGACCCCCCGTCATCGAGGGGCAACGGTCGTCGCAAATCGAGGTCGTGGCTCACCTGCCAGCAGGCGTCGACGGGGTTGGCGAGGTCGAGGGGGTCGGGGAGGGCGCTGTCCTCCAGAGCAGATAGCAGGAGCGCCATCGTTCCCATCTTCAGAAGGATCTGAGGCTCAGAGAGGTTGGCGTCGCCGATGATCACGTGGAGGCGGCGGTATTTGCTGGGGTCGCCATGCGGCTCGTCGCGGGTGTTGATGATCGGCCGCTTCAGCGTGGTTTCGAGTCCTACCTCCTCCTCAAAGAAGTCGGCGCGCTGGGTGAGCTGAAACGGAACCTCGGGACGGCCGTTTTCCGATCCGACCTTTCCCGACCCAGTGAAGATCTGACGGGTGACGAGGAACGTGGTGGCGTAGCGGATCACCTCGCCGAAAGGGGTCTCCCGCGAGAGGAGGTAGTTCTCATGAGCGCCGTAGCTGTTGCCCTTGCCGTCGGAGTTGTTCTTGTAGATCGACATCCGCTGTCCGGGCGGAAGCAATTCGGCCGCGGCGGTGGCAGCTCGATGCATGACGAGCTCACCGACCTTGTCGTAAAGCGTGGCTTCGAGCGGGTCAAAGCACTCGGGACCCGAGAACTCAGGATGAGCATGGTCGACATAGAGACGGGCTCCATTGGAGAGCACCGCGTTGACCAGCGCCCCCTCGGGGTCGGCAACGCCATAGCCCTCGTGACCGAAGCCCCGCGCGTCCCGGCCCGGTGACTCCTCTTCATAGGACCACTGCACCCGGACCCGACGACCGGGATAAGAGTTGACGAGCTGGGTCGAGGCCAAGGCGGGGTTGAAATCCCGAGCCCCTCGGACAGAGATTCCGTACTCGGTCTCGGTGCCGAGCACCTTGTGGATGGCCATCGCCTAAAGGTACTGGCCCCCGGTGACTGCTTCGATCAAACGGCTTTCGCCCTCGCCGGAGATGAGGGTGCGGACATAAACGATTCGCTCCCCCTTCTTGCCGGAGATCTTCGCCCAGTCATCGGGGTTGGTGGTGTTGGGGAGGTCCTGATGCTCGCGGAATTCCTGTTTGATAGCGGCTTGGAGATCCGTGCGACGGATTCCGGTCGGTCCCCCGGCGATCTGGCGCTTGATGGCATCCTTCTTCGCTCGCCGCACGATGTTCTCGATCATGGCCCCCGAGGCGAAGTCGCGGAAATAGAGGACCTCTCGATCGCCGTTGGCGTAGGTCACTTCGAGGAAGCGATTCTCTTCTCCGTCCGAGTACATCGCCGCTACGGTCGAGTCGATTAGCTCGGAAAGCAAGCGATCGATGTCGCCGTCGGTAGCGGCGAGCTCGTCGGCATCGACGGGCACCGCCGGGGTGAGATAAATGCTGAAGATCTCCCGTGCGGCCACCGGGTCGGGTCGCGAGATCTTGATCTTCACGTCGAGGCGACCCGGGCGGAGGATGGCTGGATCGATCAAGTCTTCGCGGTTGGAGGCGCCGATGACGATGACGTTCTTCAGGGACTCGACCC
>JBOGEW010000096.1:0-10434 GCA_050742075.1 Acidimicrobiia bacterium | reverse complement strand
CTCCGGCCCCGTACTTCATTCTTGCGTAGAAATCAGGCACTTTTCTGCCCGATTTCTACGCAAGAACGGAAGGCAGCCCCGACGGGATTCGAACCCGCGTTTCCGGCTTGAAAGGCCGGCGTCCTAGGCCACTGGACGACGGGGCCCGTGAGAACGAGATGGTAGGCCTTCCTACGCGAACCCAGGGTTGCAGTGGTTGTACAACCACGTTTCTCGCCCACAGAAACCAAAGAGGGTGTCAGCTTGCCGTCAGCAGGGTGCGAGCGCGGGCGAGTCGAGCCAGCACCACATCTCGGCCCAAGATCGCCATCGATTCAAACAACGGAGGACTCACCGTCGAACCGGTGACAGCCACCCGCAGCGGCTGCAAGCCCTTGCGGGCGTTAAGGCCGAGTCGCTCCAGCATCGCTCGCAAAGAGCTTTCGATGTTCTTGTGATCCCAGTCGTCCACCGTCCCGAGCTCTGTAATCGCCGCCTCGAGCAGTGCTTCAGCGTCGTCTCCCATCACTTTCTCCCACGAAGCGGGATCGATCTCGAGTTCATCGGAGAAAAGAAACCGTACCTGCGGCCCGACATCGGTCAGAAACTTGGTTCGTTCCTGCACGAGCGGGGCGATCCGCCAAAACCGCTCCCAGTCCTCGGGACTGAGTTCCCGACCCAAGCTGGCGATCACAAAGCGGCGCGCCGCTTCCACAAACTTCGCCGCGCTCAGTGACCGAATGTACTCCCCGTTCATCCAATCGAGCTTCGACTGATCAAAAACTGCCGGGTTGGTCGAGACCGACTCGAAATCGAAAAGGCGAATCGAGTCGGCCAGCGACACGATGGTTACGTCGCCCGCCGGTGACCACCCGAGGAGGCTCAGGTAGTTGACGAGCGCCTGGGGGAGGTAACCCGCCTCGATGTATTCGGTGACCGCAGTGGCACCGTGCCGCTTCGACAACCGCTTGCCGTCGGTCCCCAGGATCAGAGGCAGATGAGCGTAGGTGGCCTCCTTTGCCCCCAACGCCACGGTGAGCTGGATGTGGCGAGGAGTCGATGGGAGCAGGTCTTCGCCCCGGGCGACGTGGGTGATCTCGTAGTCAACGTCGTCGGTGGTCGAAGCAAGGTGGTACGTGGGCCTTCCATCGGAGCGGACAAGAACGAAGTCATCCACGTGTTCGTGGTCGATTCTGATTTTCCCCTTGACCAGATCATCGAACTCGGTGATCCCAGGCCGCGGCATTTTGAAGCGCACCGCCGACGCTTCCCCCGTTGCCCGGCGAGCAGTGGCCTCGTCGGTGGGGATCGAACGACAGCGGCCGTCGTACCCGGGAGGTCGCCCGGCAGCCGCGGCTTCCTCACGTCGCGCCGCCAGTTCGGCGGGGGTGCAGAAACAGAAATACGCCGCCTCCCGCTCAACCAGCTCAAGAGCGACCTCGCGGTAACGGTCGTAACGGTCGGACTGGCGATAGGTGCCATGAGGCCCCCCGACCGTCACCCCTTCGTCCCAGTCGAGTCCGAGCCAGCGCAATCCGGCGATTATGTCGGCCTCGAATTCGGCCGAGTTCCGTTCCTCATCCGTGTCGTCGATGCGGACGATGAAGGTGCCACCGGTGTGCTGGGCGTAAAGCCAATTGAAGAGAGCCGTACGGCCCGTCCCGACATGCATGGCTCCGGTCGGGGACGGAGCGATTCGGAGCCGAGTTGTCACCGGCTGACGATTCTGTTGCGCAATACACCGATGCCGTCGATTTCAACTTCGACCAAGTCACCAGGCAGCATCGGTCCCACCCCGGAAGGAGTTCCGGTGAGCACGACGTCTCCGGGCAACAGAGTCATTACTGCGGTGATGAACTCGAGGATCTCGGCGACACCGAAGACCATGTCGGCCGTGAACCCAGCCTGTCGAACCTCGCCATTGACCCGGCAAATGATCGCCAGCCGCTCCAGGGGGTCGAGCTCCGTCTCGATCACCGGCCCCAGCGGACAAAAGGTGTCAAATCCTTTGGCGCGGCTCCACTGCCCGTCCTTGGCCTGCAAGTCACGAGCAGTGACGTCATTGGCCGCGGTGTAGCCGAACACATAACTACTGGCATCTTCAGCCTTGACGTTCCTGGCAACGCGACCCATGACAACCGCCAATTCGGCTTCGTGATGGAGGTTGGATGTCTGTTGGGGATAGACGACCCGCGCATCCGGTCCCACGACAGCCGTAGCCGGCTTGAGAAAGATCACCGGTTCCTCGGGAACGTCATTGCCGAGCTCAGCAGCATGATCTATGTAATTACGGCCCACGCAGACCACCTTGGAAGGGATCACCGGCGATAGGAGTTGAATCGCCTCCCACGGGAGGAGGGTCTCGGTCGCTTCCCACGCGACGAAGGGAGAGCCCTGGTAGACAGTCACCCCGGCGGTTTCACCCAACCCGTAGGCGATGTCGTTTCCGGTCTTGAATCGCACGATTTTCATCGCGATCAGTAGCCGAGAAGACGCAATCGGCGGCGGACTTCGTCGGCGGTGAATTCGAAAAGGTCAGTGCCGGCTTCCGCCACCGCTTGCCGGCCAGCTGAAACCTCATGAGCGGTGGCAGCCGCCCAACGCTCGCCTCGCTCCACTATGGCGGGAGGCAGGCCCTCTCCAATTCCGGACAAGACGAGAGCGACATCGAGATCCTCCCGCATTGGAGCCCGTCCTTTGTGCGAAGACCTTGCGGCCATCAGGGCGGCAATGACCTTCTCCTGGCTGGTCGTCACCTCGAGTCCGGAAGACCGGATCAGCCTGAGGGCATATCCGGTGTCAGGTCCGGGGGTGCCAAATGCTCCGCCCCACGGCATCTGGTCCGGCGAGGTGATCACTCCGGGACGTGTCGGACGCCAGCGCCGGGCCGGTCCCGGCTCCGGTGTCGGGCGAGGCGCCTCGGCCCCGCCGATCTCGACGTTGGGCTGCTGACCCATCAGAGGTAGGTGAGCCAGGACTGGTAAACGGGGAGCTTGCCCGAAGTCGCTTGAGCGAACAGATCCTGGGCCCTGCGGGTGATAGGCCCGGGCTCGCCTTTGCCCACCGGGCGATCGTCAACCTCGCGAATCGGAGTGACCTCAGCTGCAGTGCCGGTGAAGAACAGCTCATCGGCGGCGTAGAGATCGCCCCGGGTCAGTACCGCTTCTCGAACTTCCACCCCGTCATCAGCCAGCAGCTGCATAACGGACCCCCTGGTGATGCCGTCGAGAATTCCCGAGGAAACCGGCGGGGTAAGAAGGACGTCGTCGCGAACCAAGAAGAGGTTCTCGCCCGAGCCTTCGGAGATATTTCCGTCCATATTGAGCAAGATCGCCTCGTCGTACCCGGTGGCCACCGCTTCCTGCTTGGCCAGCACACTGTTGAGGTATTGCCCGGTGCCCTTGGCGGTCGGCACGAACGAGGACTGATGAATCCGCCGCCAGGATGACACTCGAACCCTGATGCCCTGAGCGAGCCCCTCCTCGCCCAGGTAGGCACCCCACTTCCAGGCCGCCACGATCGCCCGAACCCTGGCGCTGGCGGGGTTCAAACCGATCGAGCCCAGTTCGTAGAAGATCAGAGGTCGGATGTAGCCGGCGTCGAGTTCGTTAGCAGTCACGACCTCGCGGCAGACATCGTTGAAATCCCCGGCGGTGTATTCGATCGGGATGCCGTAGGCCTTGGCAGATCGCAGCAGGCGGCTGGTGTGTTCGGGGAGGCGGAAAATCGCTGCGCCCTCGGGGGTCTGATAGGCGCGGATGCCCTCGAATACTCCGGTGCCGTAGTGAAGAGCGTTGGAGAGGACGCTGATGTTGGCGGATGCGAACGGAACCATGGTCCCGTCCATCCACACGACCTTTGCTGAGTCCATCGGCGAAGGCTATCGGAGATAGCGATCGTGCCAGGCGAGGATTGCCTCGAAGCGCTCCACCCGATGCTTGGGCTTTCCCGACCTCGAAAGCTCGTGACCTTCCCCGGGAAAACGAAGCATCTCCGCCTCGACTCCGTTCATCCACAGTGCCAGCAGCAGCTGCTCCCCTTGCTCAATCGGACACCGGTAGTCCTCTTCGGAATGGATGATCAGGGTTGGCGTCCTGATGTCGTTGACGAATGCCAGCGGGCTCTTCTCCCAGTTCGGCAACAGGTCCCTGGTCCCGAGGTAATTGATTCCAAATTGAGGTGCGATATCCGAGGTGCCGTTGAAGGACGGAAACGAGGTCAGGGCTCGCTCCACCACGGCCGACTTGTAACGCTTGTCCTTGGCCGTCGTCCAGGCGGTCATGAAGCCCCCATAGGACCCGCCCATGATCCCCACTCGTTCGGGATCGAGTTGGGGGAATCGTTCCAGAGCAGATTCGAGAGCGGTTGTGACGTCGTTCACATCGACCGTTCCCCATCCGTCTTCCCGGACCGCCCTGGCGAATTCGAGGCCTCGACCGGAAGATCCCCGGGGGTTGCACGCCACGACCGCGTAGCCGGCTCCGGCGTACACCTGAAATTCGTCAAAGAACCCGAAGCCGTATTGGGTGGCAGGACCGCCGTGGATGTTGACCAGGACAGGGAGCGGACCGCCTGTCTCCGGCACGTATGCCCAGACGTCGATCTCGTTTCCGTCGCTCTCCACCCGCCAGTGGACCGGCGCCACCACCTTGGACTCGATGTCGCCGCCGAAGGGAGCCAGGACTCTTTCAGCTCCGTCAACCACCTCGACCAGCTTGCCGGGGTGAGCGGGTTCGGTGACAGTGGCCACTACCCGGCCCGAATCGGAAACATCGAAGCCGGTGACCTGACGGTCGCCGCCGATAATCGTCTCGGTCTGGTCGTTGAGGCGGCACAGCTCCACCCGACCCGAGTCCTCGACCACCGAGTAGATAGCGCCGTCGTGCCACACCGGTGGCGAAAGCGCCGCCGTCAGGCTGTAGATCGAGCGATCAATGCTCGAAGTCACGTCGGTCATGCCGTCGAGTTGCCAGAGGTGCTCGAGACGCGGATAGTCCACCTCCGGCCCTCCAATCCCGAACACGATCCCGTCTGGTCGGTAGATCGGCGCCAGCCACCTGCCTCGCGGCGCAGCCTCGGCTGTGGTTCCGGTGAGGGTCACCTCGATGAGATCGCTTCCGGGCTCGAGGCCCTGGCGCGGGTGATGGTCGGTGACTATGGCAATTCGATCACCGCGTGGATGCCAAGCCGGGAACATCTCGTCGTAGTCGCTCTCGGTGAGACGCCGCGGTTTGTCGTCACCGGAAGCGTCGACGATCCAAATCTGGCGGCGCCGATCGTGAAGCCACCCGCGGCCGTCATAGCGGTAGGGGAACCGAGTGATCCGCCTGGGCTGGCGGCCACGCTCGTCGTCGGACAGATCCGCCTGGTCATCCGTATATGCCTTGGCGGCGACTGCCAGCGACTTCCCGTCAGGACTCCAGGCCAAATACTCCACGCCGAGGCTGAAGTCGGTGACCTGGCGAGCTTCTCCACCGTTCGCCGGCATCACCCACACCTGGGCCAGAGGCTTCTTGAGGTCGGTGGCCCTCAAGAAGGCGAGGGTCTGGCCGTCAGGTGCCCACCGCGGCATCGAGTCGATCGGCCCGGCTGTGAAAGGCGAATGGCGGGCGCCGTCGTGAACATGAATTTGGCGGCGGTAGGTGTCCTCTTCGATATCGAGGCGGCTGACGACGAAAGCCACCCGTTCTCCATCGGGATGAATTTGAGGATCGGAGGGAACGGCGAAAAGGGCGAGATCTTGCGGCTGCATGGTTGGGCATTGTGCCTGCGGGTGAATGTTTACGCTGCCGGCAGTGGCTCGAGCGGTTGCTTCCTTTTTTGGTAGTGGGCTGCTGCTCGGGCGTGTGCGGGGAAGCGACGGAGGCTCGGGAACGATCGCCGCCCTTCTTGCCTTGGCGATCTCCCTATTCCTCCATCCCATATGGGGCCGGATCGCAGCCTTCGCCGTTACCATCGCCGTCGGTTACTGGGCGGTCAACCGCTTCCGGTTCGAACGTGACGACCCCGGCTGGGTGGTAGTGGACGAGGCGGCGGGGCTGTTCCTCGCCACCATCGGACTCGGCTTACCCGGAATGCTGGTGGGTTTCGTGATCTTTCGGATCGCCGACATCGGAAAGAACCTGGCCCCGGGAGTCGCTGCCGCCGAGCGCCTGGGGGGAGCGATCGGAATCATGGCTGACGACGTTGTCGCCGGACTCTATGGACTCGCCGCCGGCTGGCTCGCCCAATCCCTTCTTGGGTAAACCCGGCGCAGAAAACTGCGCCGGATTTTCGCAAGAAAGGAATCAGGTCTCCACGTAGCGAGCCTCTTCGACTCCGGGCACCAAACGCAACCTCGCGACCTGATCCTCCGGCAGAGGCGAATCGAGATTGAGGCCCATCATCGCCGCCTCGCCGCTCGTTCGCGACCGCCCCACCACCATGTTGGCGATATTGGCCCCGATGTCTCCCAGGAAGGTTCCTACCCGCCCGATCATCCCGGGGATATCGGCGTTGCGCACTATCAAGAGGTGCTTTGAAATGAGAAGCTCGACATCGTGTCCGAGGATCTCAACGAGCATGGGTCCCTTCCGCGATCTGATCGCGGCAACCGAGATAGGTTCCCCTCCCACGCTTCCAGCCACTTCGAGAATCGATACGTATTCGGAGCTGAGTTCGTCAGCCTCGAGTACGAGCGAGATGCCACGGTTGTGGGCCATCGAGGTGACGTTGACGAAAGACACCGGTTCGGCTGAGACCGCCGCTAGGCCGCCCTTCAGCACGGCCAACCCGAGGGGACGGACCTCCGATAATGCCAGTCGGCCCCGAGCGGTCACCCGCAGCTGATCGGGTACTCCGCCGGCGAGTCCGATGAACACTCTCCCGAGTTGTTCGGCGATGGGGAGAAATTCGCGCACGTCCTCGGAGAGCTCTCGTCCAAGATCGAGGTTGACCGCCGACAACACCAGATCACCGGCAAGGGCCGCCGCCACCACCTCAGCGACCTGGACGCCGGCCTTGTCCTGCGCCTCAACGGTCGATGCCCCCAGATGCGGGGTGAGCACCACCTGGGGCAAATCAAAGAACGGGCTCTCGGTCAGGGGCTCATTGACGAAGACATCAAGAGCGGCTCCCGCCACGGCGCCGGAGCGAACGGCCTCCGCCAGTGCTTCCTCGTCGACGATCCCACCCCGGGAGGTGTTGACGATCCTCACTCCCCGCTTGCATTTCGCCAACGCGTCCTTCCCGAGCAGCCGATCGGTTTCCGGCGTGAGGGGAAGATGGATCGTGATGAAGTCGGCGTTGGCCAGGAGCTTTTCCAACTCGACCAGCTCCGCGCCTTGTCGACGGGCTCGCTCGGCTGAAATGAACGGGTCGTAGGCCAAGACCTTCATCCCGAAAGCCATGGCCCGGGTGGCGACCAGACTCCCGATCCGGCCGAGTCCGATGACTCCCAGGGTCTTGCCATGCAGCTCGACGCCCTGAAAGCTCTTCCGATCCCAATTTCCTGCGCGAGTCCTGGCATCTGCCTGGGGAATGTGACGGACCTGAGCCAGGAGCAGCGCAAAGGCGTGTTCGGCGGCGCTGATCGTGTTGGCCTGGGGAGCGTTGACCACGAGGATGCCGCGGCTGGTGGCGGCATCGACGTCGATGTTGTCTACGCCGATCCCAGCTCGACCGATGACCTTGAGCATCGGAGCGGCTGCTATCAATTCTTCATCAACCTTGGTGGCGGAACGGACAATCAGGCCGCTCGCCGTCCGCAACGCCTCAAGCATGGCGGGACGTGGCCACCCGGAGGCGTCGACCACTTCGAAATCCCGCGCCAGCGCCTCGATCCCGGCAATGGCGAGACTTTCGGCGACTACGACTGTCGGGCGACTGGTGTCCATCTCGGGTCAAGTTTGGTGGGAAGTAGCGCCCTCGACAACACGAGGGTGGGGTGGCGACTACCGGGTTAACCTCGAAAAATGAGCTGGCCACCGGAAGTCATCGTCGTTGCTGTTGATGGATCAGACCAGAGCCAGCGAGCCGCCGATCTCGCGGCCACACTCGCCAGTATTCATCAGTCGCGTCTGGTCTTGCTCACCGTGGTCAGACCACCTGAGGGTTGGTGGGGCGTAACCGGCCAGCCTCCCTCGCCCGAAGCTCTCTCCGAGGCCCTGGTAGAAGGTCAGCAGGAGATTCTCCGTCAAACGGAGAGCCGTACCGACCTTACAAAAGTTGATCACAGCACGGTCGAGGAGTTGGGGGATCCCACTTCGGTAATCCTGGCCGCGTGCGAGCGCGAGTCCGCCGACCTTCTCGTCGTCGGTCGTCGCGGCGCTGGCCTGGTGGAGCGGATGGTGATGGGTTCGGTGGCAGATCGCCTCGCCCACCACAGCCCGGTTCCCATACTCATCGTCCCGTGACCTCGGCTTTCGAGGAGGACACCGCCGTCGCCGAGGCAGACGGAGGGTTCGTGGCGACCCTCAGTGACCGGTGGTCGATCGGAGGAAGACCCAACGGCGGCTATCTGATGGCAGTGGCCCTGCAGGCGGTCGAGCATCGCCTGGGGCAAACCGATCTCCTGACGACCTCGGCCCATTTCCTCAGCCCGGCCGCCGCCGGTCCGGCGATGATCGAGGTCGAACTGATGAAGTCCGGGCGTACGGTCTCGACCGCCCGCGCCCAATTGCGCCAACAAGGCAAGGTCATCCTGACCATGCTCGCCAGCTATGGCGATCTCACCGCGAACGGGCCCACGGCGATCTTTGACCAACCGCCGGCTCTAGGGGATTTGGTGAGCTCACTCCGGCGGCCGTACCCGATTCCGATCACTGAGCGCTTCGAGTATTTGGTGCCTTTGGAGCAGGACGAGGCTGCGCGCGGTGAGAGAACGAATCCCCGGCCCGAGGTGGTTGGACGGGTCCGGTTCCGAGACGATCTCCTTCCTCCCCCGTCGGCCCTGCCGCTGTTGATGGACTCGTTCCCTCCGACGGTGTTCCAGCTCGGTCTCTACGGGTGGACCCCTACGCTCGAACTGACCGTTCACGGCCGGGGCCGGCCGCAAAGCTCTTGGTTGACGATTCGACTCCGATCCCGTTATCTGATCGGCGGCCTAGTCGAGGAGGACGGTGAACTCTGGGATGAATCCGGTCAGCTGATCGCTCTCTCGCGCCAGCTCGCCAAGGTCCTGACCTAGAAGACTTATCTAAAGATTGGGCAGGACCTCGGCGGCAAATCGCTCGAATCCCGAGTGGTCATAGGCGGCTTCGGCGAAATAGAAGATGCCATAGCCCAGCCCAGCTTTCCGCCAGGATCGAAGCTTTTCGATCAGTTGCTCTGGCGTTCCGGAGAACTGGGCAAAGTTGAGCATGGTTCGTTCCAGGCGCTCGCTACCCAGAAACTCACCGAAGCGTTCCCGCATCCAACTCATCCGATCTGCCACGGCCGACTCGGTCTCTTCGCAGACCACGTTGAAGTTTGAACTCCTTACGATCTCGTCGAAGTCGCGTCCAATATCACGGCAATGGTCCGAGAGACGCGCCGACTTGTCGATGAACTCATCAAGAGCGTCGCCAAAGTTCGTGTAAGAAGCATTTTCAGCTGCGACTCGAAGAGTGAGCTGCTCGCCGCCACCGGCCACCCAAATCGGAATGTGTGGCTGCTGCAATGGTTTGGGCTGACAGATGGCGCCGTTCAGCTGATAATGCTTGCCGGAGAAGTGAACCTCGTCCTCGGTCCACATCCGTTTCATGATCTCGACGGCTTCACGTAGTTGTCCAATTCGGACGGCTGGGCGCGGAAAGGGGTACCCATAGGCGGCATACTCCTGCTCGTACCAGCCAGCCCCGATGGCCATCTCGAGCCTTCCCTGGGAGAGGACATCAGTCGTGGCTGCCACCTTGGCCAGATAGGCCGGGTGCCGGTAGGAATTGCAAGTACACATCTGGCCGATGCGAACCGTTTGGGTCGTCACGGCTAGGGCCCCGGTCAGCGTCCACGCCTCGTGCGTGACCTCCTGCGTCGGCACCGGGGCCGTGTGGAAGTGGTCATAGACCCACACCGACTCGTACCCGGCGCCCTCGGCTGCCTGCGCCACTCCCAGCATCGTCTCCCATTGCTTTTCTCGATCAATACCGGCCAAGTCGAGTCGCCAGCCCTGCGGAACGAAGACGCCTGCTCTCATCACTCCATTCTTGCGTAAATCCGGGGCAGTTTTCTGCGCCGGATTTACGCCAGAATGAAAGCGAATGGAACTCGCTGTCTTCGAAGACCTGATCGAGCGCCTCGATCACGTCGCCATTGCCGTCCCCGACATCAAAGAAGCCCTACCGATGATCGAAGGACTAGGCGGCAAGTATTTCTGCGGAGCCACGTCGGTTAGCAACGAGTTCACCTGGGTGCAATTCCACCTTTTGGATAAGTCCAAGCTCGAGTTGATTGCGCCCACCTCGCCGGCGTCCTTCGTCACAAGGTTTCTCGACGAGC
>JBOGEW010000095.1:0-7984 GCA_050742075.1 Acidimicrobiia bacterium | reverse complement strand
TCCTGATTCCGCTGCCGGCCGCGGCCGAGGTGACTCAATCAGATTTCGTCCTGGTGAGAGAAGGGGAGGTGGTGGAGGAGGACTTGATCGCGGCCGGGAATCGGATCCAGGTGGATGGCCGCATCGAGGGCGATCTGGTTGCCTCCGCATTCGAAGAGGTGGTCATCAACGGAGTCGTGACCGGTGACGTCAACGCCGTTGCAACGCGGGTGACCATCAACGGTGAGGTCGGCGGATCTGTGCGGGCCGCCTCGCGCTTTCTCACCATCGCCGGATCAGTCGCCGACGACGTCTTGGCCGCTGCCTGGACGGTGCACCTGGAGGCTCCGGCGTCGGTCGGCCGCGATCTCATGGTGTTCGGCCGCGGTGGGGTGCTCGAGGGTTCGGTGGGACGCGATATTCGGGGCCGGTACGCAGACTTGACGCTCGGGGCCGAGGTCGAGGGCTCGGTCGAGATCACGGTGGGGAAGCTTCTGATTGGACCCACGACCGAGGTGGCGGGGGAAATCGGGTACCGCTCGCGCCGCGAAGCGGTGGTCGAGGCAGCCGACCCTGGCGAACTGATTCATCGCACCCCGCTGGCTCCCAACATCAGGGTGAGAGCTCTCCAGTTCCTGACCCTGAGCATCCTGTGGTTGTTCATCCTGGCCGGGGGGCTGATCGCTATTCGCTTCTGGCCCGAGCGCTTGGAACGAGCCTCGCGGGCGGTGCGCCGGCTGGTGCCAACTTGGTTGGCCGGGTTCGGTGCCGCCATCTCCCCGCTCCTGGTTTTGGGGGTGCTGGGGTTGTTCTTGTCCTTCACCCCTGCCTCGGCCGGACTCCCGCTGGCGATTGTGTTTCTTCCCTTCGCCATCGGGCTGGCGGGCCTGGTTCTGATGGGGGCGCTGGCGGGCGTCGTCCCCGTTGCCGCCGCCCTGGGACGACAACTGCGGTTGAGGGCAAGTCTCCCTGGCGGCTTTGTCATCGGCATGGTCGTGCTCGCCCTCCTCTTCGTGGTTCCCGTCGTTCGGTGGGTCATCCTGGCGGCGGGTATCCCGCTCGGACTCGGGGCGTGGCTGGCGCCTCGCCCATGAGCTCTGTCTTCCCCCGGGCGCAGGAGCCGCTGGTGGCGGCCTCCGCCTCCGGATGTTGGATCATCGACGCTCGCGGCCGGCGTTATCTCGATGCGTCGGGAGGAGCAGTCGTGACCGGCGTCGGTCACGGGCGGAAGGAGGTGATCGCGGCGCTGACCGCCCAGCTCTCCCAACTCGATTACGTCCACGCCAGCGCCTTCACCTCCGAGATCACGGAGGAGTACTGCCGTTCTATCGCCGGTTTGGTCCCGATGAAGGACGCCCGGGTCTATCCGGTTTCGGGAGGTTCGGAAGCCACTGAGACCGTGCTGAAGATGGCACGGGCCTATCAAATGGCCCAGGGGAGACCGGAGCGAACCGTCCTGGTGGGGCGAGAGGGCAGCTACCACGGCAACACGCTGGGCGCTCTAGATCTCTCTGGCCGGCCGCATCTGCGGGCACCCTATGAGCCGTGGTTGGGCCGGTTCGATCACTTGCCACCGGTTTACGAATACCGCTGCGTCTGCCCTTCCCACCCCACTGGTTGCGGCAAGTGGCATGGCGACCAACTCGAAGCGGCGATCAACGCTCGCCACGATGTTGCCGCCTTCATCGCCGAGCCGATCAGCGGCGCCTCGTTGGCCGCGGCGGTCCCTCCCGATGATTACTGGCCGGCCATCGCCGAAGTCTGTCGCCGCCACGACGTCCTCTTGATCGTCGATGAGGTGATGACTGGCTTCGGGCGTACCGGCAAGTGGTTTGGCATCGAGCACTGGGGAGTTGAGCCGGATCTGATCATCTGTGGCAAGGGAGCATCATCGGGCTACTGGCCGCTCGGTCTGGCAATTGCCTCGGGGCGGGTCTTTGATGCAATCGGTGAGCGCTTCGTTCACGGCTACACCTACTCCCACCATCCCGGGGGATCGGCGGTGGGACAGGTCGTGATCGACATCATCAGCAGGGAAGAACTGGTCGGGGCGGCAGCTCGTCATGGCGAGCGGCTCAAGGGCGAGCTGGAAACTGCGTTGTTGGGCCGAGTTGGGGATGTACGCGGGAGGGGTCTGCTAATTGGTGTGGAACTGTTCGCCGCCCGCGATGCGGTGGTGGCGGCGGCTCGCAGGCTGGGCCTATTGGTTTACCCGGCTGCGATCGTGGGGATCCTGTTGGGCCCACCCCTAATAATCGGAGACTCCGAAATTGAACAAATCGTCGAGCGATTTGATCTGGCACTTTCCGCGATTTAGTCGGAACCCAAATTTGGGAGGCTCCGGTGGCGCCTTTCTCCGAAACTTGAGAAGCATCGGGGCTTCTCCGCTAGAGCCGAACGTCCTGGGCCAAGGTAGAAGACGCTCAAGCCGCTCCGAATCCAGCAGCGACCTATAGCCGGCGAGCTCTGTGCCGAGGTCGTCAATGACTTGCACGTGCGCATCCTCCCTGTTTGGGCTTGGAGCCTTCCGATAGAATCGGGCCTGTATACGCGGGATGCACGCTCGATGACGCGAGATCACGCGCAAAGGAGGAGAACGAGAAGGATCTCGCCTCGGCGACGTGTCGGCAATCGACAGGGAGGAAACCTTATGTTCCGGAGATCCATTCTTATCATCGTCGCGCTCGCCGCCCTATTTGGGCTGGTCGTAGGGAGATCCCTGGCGACACCATCAAACGGGGTGTCCGCCGAAACCGCTCGAGGCCCGCTCGTCGACCGGTCTCTCAATGTGAACATCAAGTTCGATCCCGGGAACAGGGTCAGGCTCATGACCACTGGAGAGGTCGAAGTGGCTGTTCAGAGGATCGTTGCGGTGCCGGGAGCTAGCTTCGGCTGGCACAGCCACCCGGGGCCCACCATCGTCACCGTGCTCAGCGGCACCCTGACCTTGAACCACGCGACCGATTGCACACACGGAATCGATTACGGGCCCGGCACTTCGTTCTCAAACCTGCCTCCAGAGATCCATTTGGCCAGGAACTTGGGCAGTACCGACCTGGTGGTTTTCGCGTCGTACTTCGTGCCGATGAGTACGCCCCCGGTGGCCCTACGTATCGACCAGCCATCGCCGGGACCCGAGTGTCCCCTGTAGGAAGCTAAGGAGTAGGGCGCCGTCCCCGGTGGCGTCCTACTCTGGTTTGAGCCTGTCCACTTGGTGGGGGAAGATCCCGAACGAGGGGGCGTAATCACATAGCTCAGCCGCCGATGTAGCTCATCTCGACTTTGCGTCCAATCGCCACCGTCTGGCTGGTGCGGATCTCCGAGTAGCGGTCATCCCGCTGCGACCAGATATTTGTGATGGCGGCGTCGAGTTCGTCGTCACTCGCCCCATGGCGCAGTAGTTGGCGGAAGTCGGTCCCATGAGTGGCGAAGAGGCAGGTGTAGAGCTTGCCCTCGGCAGACATGCGGGCCCGCGAGCAGTCTCCGCAGAAGGGTTGCGTCACCGAGGTGATCACCCCGATCTCGCCCTGGCCGTCGATATATCGGTAGCGCTGTGCCACTTCGCCGCGGTAGTTGGCATCGATGGGTTCAAGGGGAAAGACCTGGTTGATGCTGGCGACGATCTCTTTGCCGCCGACAACATCGTCGAGCCGCCAGCCGTTGGTCGTCCCCACATCCATGTACTCGATGAATCGAACGATGTGACCGGTCCCGCGGAAGTGACGGGCCATCTCCACCACCGACGTGTCGTTCACCCCTCGCTTCACCACCATGTTGACCTTGACGGGAGTGAGGCCAGCTGAGGCGGCGGCTTCGATACCGTCGAGCACGTTTTGAACGGGGAACCCGACGTCGTTCATCGCCATGAAAACGGTGTCATCCATCGAGTCGAGGGAAACGGTGATCCGATCGAGCCCGGCCTTCTTGAGGGCGGCGGCCTTGCGGGCCAGCAAGGAGCCGTTGGTGGTGAGCGTCAGATCCTCCACTGCTTCGATCCGGGCCAGCAACCCGATCAGATCTTCGATTCCCTTCCGAAGCAGCGGTTCGCCACCGGTGAGACGCAGCTTGCGGACACCAGCACGGGCAAAGGCCGCCGCCACTCGTTCGATTTCTTCGAACGAGAGCAGTTCTTCGCGGCGCATGAACTCGAAGTCGCGCCCGAAGATCTCCTTCGGCATGCAATAGGTGCAACGGAAATTGCAGCGGTCGGTGACCGAAATCCGGAGATCGTGCAGTGGCCGCCCGAAGCGGTCGAGAGTCATCAGACTCAAGGCTAGAGCCAACAGGGTTGAATGACTCCGTGCTCGGGGTGGTCGTTGCTGGCGGTAGCGGAACCAGGATGGGTCGGGATAAAGCCCTCGTTCTCTTGGAGGGTCGTCCGCTGATTGCGTGGGTGGTCGACGCGTTGGAGGCCGTTTGCCCGCGAGTCCTGGTGGCGGGACGAGTCGACGGTTGGGAAGGCCGGCGGGGCATCGAGGATCTTCCCGGCGTTCGTGGCCCTCTGGCGGGTTTGGCAGCGGCGCTGCGCGAAGGAGAAGAGGTCTTGCTGTTGGCGGTCGATCAACCCTGGGCGAAGTCATCGACCCTGGCGGGCCTCGGCCAGATCGGGGGCACGGCAGTCCCGCTCGACGATGGCGTTCGTCAGGTGACCTGCGCGCTCTACTCCCCATCCCTCGCCTCGGTCGCTGCCACCGAAACCGCCCGGGGAGGGTCGCTGCAATCGCTGCTCGATCACGCCTCGGTCACCGAGGTCGGCCCTGAAGAGTGGGCGACATGGGACGAAGACGGAAGGTCGTGGTTCTCAGTCGACACACCTGCCGACCTCCGCCGGGGCCGGAAGCTCTTCGGACCCCCCGGGAACTGATCGTGCCTCTCAATGCCATCGTGGCCGTTCTGGTAGCGGCGCTGTTTCACGCCGCCTGGAACCTGGTCGTCAAGTCGAGCGGTGATCGATTGGTGGCCGCCACCTCTCAGGTGGTACTAGCGGCACTGATATCTCTTCCCTTCGTGATTGCTCGGGGCATCCCCACCGAAGTGGCCTCCTTCCTCGCTGGTTCGGCCGTCGTTCAAGTTGTCTATCTCTACGCCCTGGCCACGGCCTACAACCACGCCGACCTCTCTTTCGTCTATCCCATCGCCCGCGGCAGCGCGCCGGTACTCATCGCCTTCAGTGCTCTGGCCGGGTTGAGCGAACCCATCGCCGGTCGGGGGTGGATCGCGCTGGCCCTGATTTGTGGAGGAGTAGTAGCGATGGGGCTTGCCGCCCGCTCGCGGCGGGGACTCGGTTGGTCGCTGCTCACCGGGCTTTTGATTGCGACCTACATCACGATCGATGGCCGCGGGGTGACCCGGGTCGACGATGTCATCGCCTATACCGGATCCCTTTATTGCGCCACAGCTCTCTTGTTGATTCCGGTGGTGCTGGTGACGCGGGGCCGCCAGAGAGTGGCGGAAACCATGACCCGGGAGTGGGGGCGGCACCTCTTCGCCGGCACCGCCGGCGTGGGCTCCTATGGCTTATTGCTCTACGCCTCGCGGCTCGCCCCCCTGAGCCTGGTGGCTGCGGCTCGCGAAACCGCGGTTGTCTTCGCCGCCCTCGGGGGTTGGCTGTTCCTGGGGGAGCGAGTGGGTCGGACCCGGGCGGCGGCGGTCGTCTTCATCGCCCTCGGGATGGTGGTCCTGGCGGTGACCCGCTGAGCTTCCGTTCTGTGGGCCGCTAGGGGGTCTTTTGACCGGCTAGCAACCCAGGGTTCGCATTAACACGGGCTCCGGAGGCGATGCGGTAGCCCGCCCAGATGAGGGAAGCGGCGAGGAGGAGGGAGATGGCAAAGGCGGCGCCCTCGCCGATGGCGAGGCCGCTACCTCCCCAGGTGGCAGCCAGCGTTCCGGCGATGATCAAGGCGTTGCCCCAGACCAAGCGGCGGTTCTTCTTCCAGAAACGAATCAAGCTCACCAACCCCAAGACGATGAGCGCGCTGGCGGCCATGCCCCCGGCAATGGCCGCCAGCAGGCGGGGGCCAAAGCCTTCGGAGATCGGGGGGAAGATGTCGTGGGGGATCCCGCCTTCGGGAAGGGGGCGGGCGAAGGGGACGGTGGTGGTGAGGGTGGTGGAGACGGCGCCGATGGCGCCGGTGATAAGCAAGGCAAGGTTTCCGGCTTTACGACCCACGACCAGGAAGAACGACCCCACTGCCAGGACCGGGATGTTGAGGATTGCACCCAGCAAAAAGAACGTGCGATAGGACCATCCTTCCCATCCGAGGGCCAGCCCTGCCGCCAGGGCCCAGGTGGCGAGGGCAAACATCCCAATGCCAGCGCCGTAGGCAGCGGTGTGGGGACGGGGTTTGAGAGCGAAGTCGCGGGCAAGATCGAGGGCGAAACCAGTTGCGATCGCTGCCGCCACCGTGGCGATGACTGTTTCCAACGGGCTAATCCAGCGACTGGCGAAATTGGCGAGCCTCGAGCGACTCACCTTCTAGTGAGCGGGCTAGCACCCATGAGAGGTCCGAGAGACGGTTGAGATAGCGGACCGCCTCACCCTGGTAGTCGGGTATGGCGACGACTTCTCGCTCGGCGCGGCGGATAACGGTTCGGGCGAAGTCGAAGAGCGCCGAGGCCGGGTTATTGCCCGGGATCACGAACTCGGTCGGCATCTCGAAGCGCTCGGAATAGATGCCGATCAGGTCTTCGAGGCGGGTGACCATCGCGACGGTCACTCGGGTCTGGCCATCGATCAGCTTGTGCCGATTGGAGGCGGCGGTGGCGAGTTCGGCCATCGCCACATAGAGCTCGCTCTCCAGTTCGGTGACCAGCAACGTTTCTTCACCTGAAAGACTCCCCAGGGCCCGCACCAATCCAAGAGCCGCCTGCGCCTCATCGACCGCGCCGTAGGCGCGGGGACGTGGGTCGGCCTTCGAGACCCGACCCCCGTAGAAAAGGCCGGTGGTCCCGTCGTCGCCGGTTTTGGTATCGATCCGGGCCACGCGGCGACCTTAACCAACCGCCAATAAGGGAATGTCGACCTCGATCGGCTCGAGCCCTCCGTGATAACCACGCAGCCGCTTGTCAAACCCCCAAGGCAGGATCACGGATCCTGTTGGCGCTAACAGCACGGCGTCGGGCAGACGGCCCGAGAGGTGGCGATGACCTTCGGCCCCTCCGAGCCAGGGCCGGAACTCCTCCGGCTCGACCAGCTTGGCTCCGATGCGATCGGCCAGCTCGCGAGTCAACCGCATCGACCCCCGCACCATTACCGCCCGGGGGTCACCCCAGAATTCGAGCGGTCGGTAGCGGTCATCACGAATGAGCAGCTTGCGGTCCTCGGCGATTCCCATCACACCGTGATCGGCGGTTCCTCTCAACACCACACCGGGCGGGAGCCGGCGAGCGATTCCCTCCCACACCGCCGAGACCCAGGTGAGAGCATCGCTCACCTCGACTGAGTTGATCCCAAAGACGTGGGCGGCGTAGTCGACGGGTGGCAGGTAGGTGAAAACGAATGTGCGTGGAACCGAGGCAGCCTCGACGGTCCGGTCGACGAACTCATCGATGGTCTGGGCGCCTACGAAGCGACAGCCGCGATAGAGCGCTTGCGAGAGAGGAGTCGTCGAGAAGTCGGCCGGCTGCACCGTGACCGGGTGACAGCCCGCGGCGCGGAGTCGTTCCCAAAGATTGGGAGCGGGCAGCAAGGCTTCGAAGTCGAGAGTCACCGCCGCCCCGGTGAGGTCGACGAATTTGAGCATGTTGATCACCCGCCCCGCCTCTGGCCAGTACAGGAGATGACCGATGATTCCGTGAGCCGACGGCTCGAGGCCGGTAGCCAGCGTGGCCATGCTGACGGTGGTGGTGGAGGGAAAGGGAGCCCGCAAAGTTGCGATTTGGTGAGAGGCCAAAAGCGGCGCTCGTTCGTCGAGAAAATCGGTGCCAAGTCCATCGAAGAGCACTAGTACGACGCCTTTTTCTTCAAAGGCGACGAGTCGTTCGATCTCGGTGACGAGTCCAACGA
>JBOGEW010000094.1:0-4951 GCA_050742075.1 Acidimicrobiia bacterium | reverse complement strand
ACTGAAGTCTCGACGCGCCAGCGGCGCCTCCGGCCGCCTGGGTTTCACTTTTAACGATCCCGACCTCGCCACTACGCCCCGGCGTTCCTTCCCCTGGGCGGCGGCGATCGTGGTCGGGGCCTATCCGTACGCGCCCGGGCGCGCCTCGGCGCCGATACCAGGGACAACCCGAGTGTCGGCCGCGGCCCGTGCTCCTGGATACGCGCCGATCTGGGCGGCGCTATCGAGGGTGGCGGAGGCCCTTACGAGCGAGGGCTATCGGGCCGAGGTGCTGGTGGACGACAATCGCCTGGTCGACCGGGCGGTGGCGGTCCGAGCGGGACTCGGTTGGTGGGGGAAGAACACCATGGTCCTGGCACCGGGCCTCGGTCCCTGGTTCTTCCTTGGTTCGGTGGTGACCGACGCCCCGATCGCGGCCGACCAACCGATGAATCGAGATTGCGGTAGCTGCTCGGCGTGTATTCCCGCCTGCCCGACGGGCGCTCTGGTGGCGCCCGGTCTCCTCGACGCCCGCCGCTGTCTCGCCGCTTGGGCGCAGACTCCTGGTGTCATACCCCTTGAGTTCCGGAAGGCAATGGGGGATCGTATCTACGGATGCGACGACTGCATCGAGGCTTGCCCGCCCGGTCATCGCGTCGAGGCGACGACGGAGGGGATTCGCTTCTCCCTCGATGAGATCCTGTTCGTCTCCGATCAGAGATTGCTCGAGATCTTCGGGCACTGGTTCATCCCCAATCGCGATCCCCGGATCATCAGGCGCAATGCATTGATCGCCGCCGGCAACTCAGGTCTCAATTCTCTAGCCCGGGTGGTCGCCCCCTACGCCGGTCATCCTGACTGGCTACTACGCGCTCACTCCCTCTGGGCGCTATCCCAACTCGGGGGCCGAGTGGCAGAGGCGGTTATCGTTGATCGAGCCCTGGTCGAGTCCGACCACCGAGTTCGGATCGAGCTCGAAAGCGCTCGGATGGCTCTGATGACCGCTCATCCCACTACGGGCTCAGTAGCGCCACCCATGGGGAAGTAGGCCAAGTGGGAATAGTCGGCCACCATCCGGTGGCTGGAGAACGCCACCAATGTCGAGGTGATGGCTTCGCGCATCATCTCCACCCAACCCACAGGCATCCCCTCGGAGTCCCGGTCGTAAAAGAGCGGCGTCACCTCCTCTTCCAGAAGCTTGTACAGAGCGTCCGAGTCAACGTGATCCTCGCGGCCGTGGTCGTCGTTACCGCTGGGTGACCCGAATGCCCATCCATTGCGACCGTTGAAGCCTTCCACCCACCAGCCATCGAGGACCGAGAGATTTAGGGTGCCGTTGATCGCGGCTTTCATCCCCGACGTGCCCGAGGCCTCCATCGGTGGGCGCGGATTGTTGACCCACACGTCGACTCCCTGCACCATGAATCGCGCCATCCGGGCGTCGTAATCCTCGAGCACGAAGACGTGTCCCATGAGCGCGGGCAGCTTCGAAAGCTCGACAATCTTCTTGATGAAGTCCTGACCCTGACGGTCCGCCGGATGAGCCTTGCCGGCAAAGACCACCTGGACGGGGCGCTCGGGATGGGTGACGAGCGCCTCGAAACGGGCCAGGTCTTCGAACATGAGCGTGGCGCGCTTGTAGGTGGCAAAACGTCGGGCAAAGCCGAGGGTGAGACGGTCGTTGGGGAGCATCGCTTCCACCTGGCGGAGTTCTTCGGGCGAGGCGCCGTGGCGGGCAAACTGACGGCGAAGCCGGCCCCGGGCGAAGGTCGTAAAGATCTCCTTCCGCTTCTGATGATTCGCCCAAATGTCAGTCAGCGTCAACTCGGCAAGATGTCGGGGGGCTTCGGGGTCGTCGAGCAAATCCGACGGCCAATTGGCACCGAATCTGTCGCTCAGGGTGCGGCCGGCGTCACGTCCGATCCAGGAGGGGGTATGAACCCCATTGGTGACGGCCGACGCCGGACCGCCGATGAGGTACTCCCAATCGCGGGTAGCCACCTCGGCGTGCCTTTTGCTCACGCCGTTGACAATGGACGACATCTGAATGGCGAATGCGCCGAGATCGAAGATCGCGTGATCACGGGCCACCCCGAGTTCGGAGAGATCAGTGCTTCCATTCTCCATCTCCGAGATGAGCGGGCGCAGGTAGTGGTCGGCGATGCCGCGCTCGAACACCTCGTTGCCGGCCGGCACCGGGGTGTGGAGAGTGAAGACGGTTTGCTGTTTGATCGACTTCATCGCCGTCGCCAGGTCGGCCCCGGCGGCGATGCGGTCTCTCGCCAGTTCCAGCAGTGCGAGGGCGGCGTGACCTTCGTTGATGTGCCAGACGGCTGGGGTGATGCCGAGCGCATCGAGGGCGCGCACTCCGCCGATTCCGAGAACCATCTCCTGACAGAAGCGCATCGGGCGGCCGCGGACGTAAAGAGTGTGAGTGATGGGACGATCGCTGACATCGTTTTCGTCGATGTCGGTGTCGAGGAGAAGAAGAGGCACCCGGCCAACGTCGAGTTTCCAAACCGCCACCTTCACCGGCCCCAGAGGGAACTCCACCTCGACTTTGAGTTGACCGCCCGTGGCGGAGGCCACCGGCTTTACCGGTAGTCGGCGGACATCGAGGGACGGATAGATGTGCTGCTGTTCGCCCTCGGCCTCGATCTCCTGACGGAAATACCCACGGCGAAACAAGAGGCCCACCGCCACGAGCGGCAGGCCGAGGTCGGAAGCGGACTTCAGATGATCGCCGGCGAGGATGCCGAGACCGCCGGAGTAAAAGGGAACGGAGGCGTGGATCCCGAATTCAGTACAGAGATAGGCGATCGGACCCGAAAGCTTCCTCTTCTGACGCTGATACCAGCTGTCTTCGGCGGTGAGATATTGATCGAAGTCGGTGAGAGCGGCGTGATACCGCTCCTGCACTGCCTCCGCCTGGTTCACCACCTGCCAGTGCCCGGGAGCAATCGATTCGAGGAGATCGATGGGGTTGTGAGTGTGATCCCAGGCCACCGGGTCGAGGTTCGACCAGAGGCTGGTCCCGGTGTAGTTCCAGGACCACCAGAGGTTGTACGCCAGTTCCACCGTCCGGGCGTATGCCGAGGGAATGGCGAACTCGACCTGAGGAAGGGTGGGGATGTTCACCCAGAAAAGATACCCGCCGGTCCCAGTGCGGACGGAAACCGGTGTAGCGCCGGGGCGTAGCATCGCGGGATGAGTCGCAAAATCCATTCTCAGGACGTGACCGAAGGCCCGGCCAAGGCGGGTGCTCGGGCCATGCTGCGCGCAGTTGGGCTGACAGAGGAGGACTTCGCCAAACCTCAGATCGGTCTCGTCTCAGCGGGCAACGAGGTGACTCCGTGCAATCTCTCGGGCCCGCGGTTGTGCGAGGCGGCCAAGGTGGGGGTCAAGGGTGCGGGGGGAGTGGGGTTGATCTTCACGACCATCGCCGTGTCCGACGGGATCTCGATGGGACACGAGGGGATGCGCTCCTCGCTGGTGAGCCGGGAGGTCATTGCCGACTCGGTCGAGCTCGTCATGCACGGCGAGCGCTTCGATGGCATGGTCTCCGTCGCCGGGTGCGACAAGTCTCTTCCGGGAATGCTGATGGCGGCGGCCCGCACCAACCTTCCCTCCGTCTTTCTCTACGGCGGATCTTCCCGTCCGGGCAGGCACCGCGATCGGGATATCTCGCTAGTCGATGTCTTCCAGGCGATTGGAGCCTATTCGATCGGCGAGATCGATCTCGAAGAACTGACCGAGATCGAGCGCCACGCCTGTCCCGGGATTGGCTCGTGTGCCGGCATGTTCACCGCCAACACCATGGCTTCGGTGGGAGAAGCGATCGGGATGTCGCTCCCCGGCTCGGCCTCGGTCCCGGCCGACGACACCCGGCTCGATGACTATGCCCGGCGGTCAGGCGAGGCGGTGATGTCGCTCCTCGAAGCCAACATCCGTCCGCGCCAGATCATGACCCGACCGGCTTTCGAGAACGCCATCGCCGCGGTGATGGCCCTCGGCGGCAGCACGAACGCCGTGCTCCACCTCCTCGCCATGGCCCATGAGGCCGGGGTCGAGCTCGACCTCGAAGACTTCGATCGCATCTCTCGCACTACGCCCCACATCGGCGATCTCAAGCCCTTCGGGCTTTTTCACATGGTCGACCTCGATCGGATCGGGGGAGTGCCGGTGGTGCTGAAAGCTTTGCTCGACGAGGGCTTGATCAATGGCGAGGCTTTGACGGTGACGGGCAAGACGATGGCCGAGAATCTCGCCGGCATCAGCTTCCCGGAAGATCAGGCGGTGATCCGGCCGCTCACGTCACCGTTGGCTCGCGAAGGTGGGATTGCCATTCTGCGCGGGAACCTGGCCCCGGGCGGTGCCGTGGTGAAGACGGCTGGGATCTCCCTCGATGTCCTCGAGGGACCGGCGCGCGTTTTTGACGGCGAGCAAGATGCTCTCGACGCCTTGTTTCAACATCGACTGCACAAGGGGGATGTGGTCGTAATTCGCACTGAGGGACCGCGGGGCGGTCCGGGAATGCGAGAGATGCTCCAGATCACGGGGGCGATCAAGGGGGCCGGACTCGGTCAAGATTTGCTCTTGGTTACAGACGGCCGATTCTCTGGGGGCACAACCGGTCTGTGCATCGGCCATGTCGCTCCGGAGTCAGAGGTCGGGGGCCCATTGGCGCTCGTTGCGGAGGGCGATTTCATCCGGGTCGATATCGGCCAACGTCGTTTGGATCTCATGGTTGACGAGGCGACGATCGACGAGCGGCGGGCGGGATGGAAACCGCACCCGCCCCGCTATCCGACCGGAGTGTTGGCTAAGTATGCCCGTCTGGTCGGATCGGCCGAGACCGGTGCCGTCACCGGCGAGCTTTGATCGAGAAAAGGCGATTTGGACTGGACATTGGAGGTCGTGATTCTGCCGGTGAGCGATATCGACCGGTCGATCGCGTTCTACCGCGACAAGG
>JBOGEW010000093.1:0-6355 GCA_050742075.1 Acidimicrobiia bacterium | reverse complement strand
GGTCATCGAAGCGAACAGTGACCAAAGGGTGTCCGTCGCCCGAAGCGCCTTCTCGTCCGAGGAAATCCTTCTTCATATCCAGCAACGACGACATCTGGGCCTGGCGAGGGGTGATTTCGGGGGTGAGGTCGCTTCCGATCAGGCGGTAACCCTTTTCGATTCGCAGCGAGAACAAGGACGCCATGCCGACCGCGCTCAGCCCGTGCTCCCTTCCGGCTTGCCAGAGCGTGTCCCAGAGGTGGCGCCCGAAGCTTTGGGGAACATAGATCTCCCAGCCCAACTCGCCCACATAAGAGATTCGTAGTGCCACCGCCGGGGCCATTCCCACTCCGATCTCTCTCACCGAGTACCAGGGAAACGCCTCACTGGAAAGGTCGGCATCGGTGACCGTCGAGAGGATGTCTCGGGCTCTTGGCCCCCACAGGCCAACGGCCGCGAACTCCTCGGAGCGGTCGACGATCACGACCGATCCGTCGCCGGGGGCGTACGACCAGTAGTAGGCCAGCTCGGCGGGAAGATTGGATTTACCGGTCAAGAGCCAGAAGCGATCTTGTTCGAGCCGGGCGATCGTCACGTCGCGCTTCACCGTTCCCCGCGGGGTGAGGATCAGGGTGTACGTGGCCGCCCCCACCGGGAGATCGACGTCGTTCGTGCAGAGGTACTGGAGGAAGGAAAGACTCCCCGGACCGGAGACCTCGACCGGGCCGATCGAGGCCGACCAGTCGATCAGCCCGGCCCTCTCTCGCAAGGCGAGGTGCTCGGCGCCAATGATCGGCGACCAGGCGGTGGCGTCGAATCCGCGGCGGCGAGGGATTCGGTCGGAGAACTCTTCAACCAGCGGGGCGTTGGCTTCGTAGTAGTAGGGCGTCTCGTAGCTGGCGAAGGGGACGTAGGAGGCGCCGAGGGCCTCGGTGCGTTCGTGGTAGGGAGCGAGCCGCAGATTGCGGACCGAAGACGCCACCTCGTTGGGATGAAGGATGTCAAAGCCAATCTCGTAGAAGTACTTGCTCTGGCGAGACAAGAAGGAATGGTTGGACTGGTGATCGTGAAAGCGATTGATGTCGGCCACAGAAACGTCCATCCCTGGATCACCCTCGGTCATCCAGCGGGCCATCACCTTGCCCACCTCAGAGCCGTAGGACAACCAGGCTCCCACCGCCGCCCAGAGCCCCTTGATGGGCGATTCGCCCAGAATCGGATAGTGGTCGGCCGTAAAGGCGAACATGCCGTTGAAACCGGAGTCCACTTCCACCCGGTCCAAGTCGGGGAGATGCTTTCGCATCAGGGTCCACGCCTCATCAAAATCGCGCGGGGTGAATTCGAGCTGGGCCCTCTCCGGCAACTCCCACGGGTCGACTAGCCGGGCCTCGTGGTGGTAGCTGCCGATCCCGAGCCGGTCATGATGCTGGCGGAAATAGACCGAGATGTCGTCGACGGTGCAAATGGGCATGGTGACTTCCCGGTCGGCGCGCTCAGCCAGGGCTGGCACCGGGGTGGTGAAGATGTATTGATGCTCGCCCGGGAAGAGCGGCATCTTGATCCCCACCTTCGACGCCAGCACCGGCGCCCAGATGTTGGTGCACAGCACCACCTGCGGGCACTCGATCTCTTCGATCTCCGGGTTGGAGGTCCTGACCCCCCTAACCCGGCCCCGCTCGACCACCACGTCGGTCACCTCGGTGTCGGCATGGAAATCTGCCCGCCCGGTTGCGGCCGCAACCTGTTGCATCGAGGTTGCCACCAGGCTGGTTTTGATCACTCCCGAGGTCGGGGAAAACATCCCACCAACGATGACCGAGGGATCGAGAAGGGGGATCATCGCGGCTGCCTCCTCGGGTGAGAGCAATTGCGAGGGAACCCCGAGGCTGGCGCCGATCTCCTGGATCCGCTGGTAGCTGTCGAAGCGGGCGGCAGAGGAGGCCACCTGGAGGAAGCCGGTCCGGAAGAACTGCTCCTGGCCCGGTTCGGCGAGTGGCAGCTGGTCGTAAAGCTGTCGGGAGGCGATTCCGAGCTTGGTGAAGAACTTCGAGACGGTGAGGGTGCGGAGACCGCCGGGGGCGTGGGAGGTGGAGCCGTCGTTGTCGATGAGACTGCCTTTTTCGAGCAGGACGATTCTCTCGACGCCCATGGCGGCCAGGTGATAGGCAACGCTCGAGCCGATGATCCCGCCCCCGATCACCACCACGCTGGCCTGCCGTGCCACCTCTGGATCGTAGAGTCCCGATATGAATCAGGCAGCCGACTCCGACCCTCCCCGCCGACGCCCACGGCGGGAACGGCGGGTCGGAGGCGGCCGCGCCGAACCGCGTTACCGCCGGCTGTTGAACCCGTTCCAGCCGCTCGCGGTCTTGAGCGAGGACGAAATTGCCGGGATCCACCAGGCCTCGCTCGATGTCCTCGCAGAGGACGGCATCAAGGTCCTGCTCGAAGATGGGCGGCGGCGATTCGAGGCCGCAGGTGCCACCGTCGATGCAGAATTCATGGTCCGAATCGACCCCGGGTTGGTGGGCTCGGCATTGGAGTCTGCTCCGCCGGAGTTCGATCTGGTGGCTCGCAACCGGGAGCGGAACGTGTCAGTGGGCGGTCGCAACGTGGTACTCGCGCCGGTAGGCGGACCGCCGCACGCGATCGATCTCGATCGCGGGCGTCGAGCCGGAACGCTCCAGGACTTTTGCGACCTGCTCCGGCTGTCGCAGGCCTTTGATGTGATTCACGTCACCAGCCAGCAGGTCGAACCCCAGGATGTACCGGTCAACCTGCGTCACCTGGAAACGACCAAGGCCTATCTCACCCTGTCTGACAAGGTGCCGTTTATCTATTCCCGGGGCGTCGGCCAGGTGACTGACTGCTTCGAGATGTTGCGGATCGGTCTTGGTCTCACCGAGGACGAATTCGCCGCCGATCATTACTGCTACACGGTGATCAACACCAATTCGCCCCGCCAGCTCGACATCCCCATGGCCCTCGGCTTGATTCAGTTTGCCGAGAGGAATCAACCGTCGATCGTGACCCCGTTCACTCTCTCCGGGGCGATGGCACCAGTCACTCTGTCGGGAGCGCTGGTGCTGCAGCACGCCGAGGCACTGGCGGGCATCGCTCTCGCCCAGATAACCCGCCCCGGAGCGCCGGTGGTTTACGGCGCGTTCACCTCCAACGTCGACATGCGATCGGGGGCGCCTGCCTTCGGCACTCCCGAGGCGGCCAAGGCGGCCTTTGCCAGTGGCCAGCTGGCTCGCCACATCGGGCTGCCGTGGCGCTCATCGGCGGTTTGCACCTCGAACACCCCGGACGCCCAGGCCGGTTACGAGTCGATGATGAACATGATGGGAGCCGTCCTAGGGGGAGCGAACTTCATCCTGCACACGGCCGGCTGGCTCGAGTCGGGATTGTCGGCTTCGTATGAGAAGTTCATCCTCGATGTCGACATGGCACAGATGTTTGCTGAGTTATTTTTGCCCCTCGACTCCTCTCCGGCCGAGATGGGCCTCGAGGCCATCCACACCATTCAGCCCGGGGGGCACTTCTTCGGCATCGACCACACCCTCGAGCGCTACGAGAAAGCCTTTTACGAACCGGTGGTCTTCAGCAGAGCCAACTTCGGGCAATGGGAGGAGGGCGGTTCACTGACCGCCGCTCAAAGAGCCAATGCCGTCTGGAAACAAACCCTCGCCGACTTCGAGCCACCGCCCCTCGATGACGGGATCCGGGAAGAGTTGGATGAATACGTCAGTCGTCGCACCGCCGAGGGCGGCGCCCCGCCCGAGTCATAGGTTTTCCGGCACTCGTTCGACGCAGTCTGGGTATCGTTGGCAGGGCGGCGGAATCCCCACGACTTCCGCCAGATGAGGAGCAAAACGATGAAATCCACGAAGAATCCGTTCGTTCGGAGGCGACTAGACGCTATCCGGCGACAGGCGAGCCCGATCGAAAACCACATCATCGACGAGTATGCGGCCGGCAAAATCACCCGACGCGACTTCATCCGGCGCGGGACGATTGTCGGAATGTCGTTCTCCGTGCTGGGCTTCGTCGCCACGGCTTGCGCCACTGAGGACGCGACCACCACCGGCGCCCCCGGCACCACCGGAGCCCCCGGCACCACCGGCGCCCCGGGCACGACGGGAGCGCCCGGTACGACTGCGGCCGGGGCGGCCGGCACGATCCGAGCGGCCTTCATTACCCCGGCGGGCCCTATTGACCCGGTGCTGACCAACGACGAGGGCCGCTTGTCGATCCTGGGCCAGACCGCACAGTATCTGGCGTTCTCCGACGCCGAGCTCAACCTGGTTCCGGTCCTGGCTGAGAGCTGGGAACCGAATGACGCCCTCGATGTCTGGACCTTCAACCTCCGCCAGGGCGTGACCTATCACGACGGTTCGCCGATGGTGGCGGCCGACGTCGTCGCGGCATTCACCAACATCGCCCCCGGGAACGCCGCCTCAGCGTTCGAGACGTTCGGAGTCACTCCCGAGAACATCGTTGCTCTCGACGACGCCACCGTCGAGTTCACCCTGGCGCAACCCAACGGGAGCTTTCCCTTCTTCGTCAGTTCGGACAACTACAACGCGGTCATCGTCCCGGCTTCCTTCTGGGACAGCTATGCCGAGGGCAGCTACGAAGCCGAATTCCCGGGTACGGGTATCTGGCAAGTGGAGAGCTTTGAGCAAGGCGTAGGAGCCTCGTTCATCAAGAATCCCAATTACTGGGGCGACAACGCTTCCCAGCCCGAGCGGCTCGAACTCACCTTTTTCGCCGACGAGGCAGTAGCGGTTACTGCCTTCCAGGAAGGACGGATCGATGCCATTCCCCACATCTCCTCATCGGGCGGGGAGGCGCTTTTGGAGAGCCCGGATGCCACGGTGGCGTCGATCTCAACCGCCCAGCACCGACAGGTTTATTTCGACACCGCCAGCGCCCCGTTCAACGACGCTCGTGTCCGTCAGGCGGTGGCGTTGTCGCTCAATCGGCAGGTGTTGATCGATGGCCTCATTGCGGGATATGGGACTGTCGGCAATGACCATCCAATCTGGTCTCTCTTCCCGATGTTCAACGCCGATTCCCCGGCCCAGCGCGACGAAGACCTGGCGACTGCCCAACAGTTGTTGGACGCCGCCGGAGTAGGTTCGTTCTCGGCTCCGCTCGACACCCTCGTGTTTGCCGAAGTCGAAGACCTGGCCCAGCTGATTCAGCAGTCGGCCGCTCAGATCGGGATCGACCTGCAGGTGGGGGTCTACGACTCGGGCACGTACTACAGCGACTACTGGCTAGCCGCCGCGGGTTCGATGGGAATCGTCAACTACGGACACCGGGGAGTGCCCAACGTCTACCTGGCTGCTCCGCTCTTGAGCGACGGCACCTGGAACGCCTCCCACTGGATCAACGAAGCCTATGACGACCTCTATGCCCAGTTTGCCAGTGCTCCGGACCTGGATATCCAGCGTCAGCTCTCGGGCGAGATCCAGACGCTCCTGAACGAAGAGGTGCCCTTTATTGTTCCGTACTTCGTCGACCATATCTCGATCACTCAGCCCAACTTCAGCGGAATGGCAGTGACCGGCATGGGCCACGTTGACCTAATTAACGCCACTCTGGCCTAGAAGGGACAACCGATTCGCGTCGGATCCGGCAGCCGACGGCCAAACCCGATCGGCGCTGAATGACCAAGTTCATTCTGCGCCGTATCGGACTGGCGTTGATCACGTTGGCCCTCCTGAGCGTGTTGGTCTTCGTGGGCACTCAACTCCTGCCGGGAGATGTCGGCCGCCGGGTGCTTGGTCCTTTTGCCACCCAGGACTCGGTCGATGCTCTCAACGCCCGGCTCGGCACCGATCGACCACCGTTGGTGCAGTACACCGATTGGATCGGCGGGGCAGTGACTGGCGACCTCGGTGAGTCGATCACGTTTGGCGATCCCGTCGCCGGTTTGGTCGTGAGAGCGCTTGCCAACTCGGCCAAGTTGGCCGCCCTGGCGTTCGTGATCGTGGTACCGCTTTCGCTGCTGGGCGGTATCGTTGCCGCCCTCAGACGAGGACGGCTGACCGATCGGATTATCACGGTTGGAGGATTGTCGGCCACGGTCATTCCTGAATTCGTCTCGGGCCTCGTCCTAATACTGGTCTTTGCCGTCACTCTCCGATGGTTGCCGGGCACTGCTACCGCCCCGCGTGGCTCCGGCATCTTCACTCAGCTGAAACACCTGCTCCTCCCCGCGCTCTGTCTCGTCTTGGTGCTTTTCGGCTACATCGCCCGCATCACTCGAGCCGGCGTCATCGAGGCGATGGAGGCGGACTACACCCGCACCGCGATTCTCAAGGGCCTACCTCGCCGTCGAGTCATACGCCGAGAGGTTTTACGC
>JBOGEW010000092.1:0-3951 GCA_050742075.1 Acidimicrobiia bacterium | reverse complement strand
TTTCGACGACCGCGGGGCCAAGGGAGCGGATCATTTCGTCCTCCAGATCCAGCACGCAGACGAAAAAGCCCAGGCTTTCCATCGAATCGCGAGTCAGGTTCGATCCAAAGGCAGCCTGCTCGAGCCCGCGCCGGAATTTGCGCTCTTCGCCAACGTCGCACAAGCCCGCCAGCCTGAGATTCTCGCCCGCCGGACCCAAGCGACGTAGGAAGTGACCGATGTTGGTGGCCCCTCCCATGGAGACAACCGAGATTCCGTCATTGACAAGGTCCCTCTCCCGGCGCCGGGCGAGGACTTCGACTGCGGCCTGATCGCTCGCTCCTTCGACCAACACGATTGTTTGTGGGGGCGTCACGACCCGCATATTGGAACAGTTCTGAACCTCTGAAGCTGGTTGATTGAACAGCCCCGCCGCCGGGTAAAAACGGAGTCAACTGGAAGGAGAGGCAATGGCCCGGACAACCTGGAAACCCCACACGGTGCATGGCGAACTCGACACTGACAAGCGAGACGACTTGCCTGACAGCGTTTTCGCCTTCCCGAAATTGAGGAAGGAACCCCTCACCGACGCCAGCCATGTTCGCAACGCCTTGTCCCGCTTCGATCAAGTGGAAGACGCCACCGATGCCGATCGCGAGCAGGCGTTCGCCAACATCAAGGCCGCGGCTGGGCATTACGACGTCGAGATCGAAGCTGACTCCTGGAAGGATCTCGGCAAGCCGTAGCCAGTACATTCCCGGGGATGGGATTCGCTGTCTCGGCCGACGCCTATGACAGCTTCATGGGCCGGTACTCGGTACCCCTGGCCAGCCGCTTCGCCGACTTCGCTCGTATCGGGGGTCAGAAGCGGGTGCTTGACGTCGGCTGCGGCCCCGGAGCGCTCACTGCTGAGCTAGCCAAGCGCCTGGGAACGGCGGCAATCGCGGCGGTCGACCCATCAGAGCATTTCGTCACCGCCGCCCGGGTCCGACTTCCCGAGGTCGACATCCGAAGGGCGAGCGCTGAGCATCTTCCCTTCGAAGACGCCACCTATGACGCTGCGCTCGCACAACTCGTCGTCCACTTCATGACGGATCCCGTCGGAGGCCTCGCCGAGATGGGACGGGTGACGCGGACCGGTGGGGTGGTGGCTGCTTGCGTGTGGGACCACGCCGGGGAGAAGGGCCCGCTCCACACTTTCTGGAAGGCGGCCCGCCAGCTCGAGGCGAACATCAACGACGAATCGGAGCTGGCCGGAGCCCGCGAGGGCCATCTCGGTGAGCTCTTCCGTGGCGCAGGTCTGGCCGCAGTCGAGGAGGGCGCTCTTTCCGTTGCGGTCGAGCACCCCACCTTCGAAGACTGGTGGGATCCTTTCACGCTGGGGGTAGGGCCGGCCGGTGCCCATGTGGCAGCTCTGAACGGCGAGAAGCGAACCGAGCTGCGAGAACGATGCCGGCAGATGCTGGGACCGGCGCCCTTCACTATTCCAGCTACGGCATGGGCAGCTCGGGGGGTGACCGAGCCCGAATAGCATCACCGGTCTTGTTGGTTTCAGTCCTCCTGGCGACGGCCCTTCTGGTCGGGGCGCCGCAATCGGAACCGGTAATCGAGGTGATCGAGTTGACGGGTTATGTCGACGACGCCTCCCTCGCCTACCTGCGCAATTCCATCAACGCCGCCGCCGGGGCCGCGAGAGAGCTGGCGATCGTCCAACTTGACGCCGAGGCGATAGTGGGCTCCCCGGAGTCGGTTACCGCCACGGCTGCGCTGATTGCTGATCCACCGCTGCCGCTGGTGGTGTGGGTAGGGCCGGCACCGGCGGTGGCCGATGGGGGGCTTGAACAACTGGCAATCGCCGCTCCTCTCTCAGTAACGGCGGATAGTGCACCCACGATTCGCCAACTCGTCCAGGACCTCGACGGGGTTTCCCTCCGGGAAGGCGACCCGCCGCTTTCGACCATCACTGCTGAGCTGCCAGCCGGTCAAGTAGGAGTTACCACCGTCCCGGTCATTTTCACCCAGCCGGGTCTCTGGCATCGGTTCTTGCATCTCGGGGCCAGCCCGGAAGCGGCGTTTTTCTTCCTGGTAGCCGGCCTCACGCTGGCGGCTTTCGAATACTTCGCCCTCGGGCCCGGACTGGCCTCGGGCGTCGCCGCTCTCTCGCTTCTGCTCGCCAGCTACGGCCTCGGCGTCATCCCGATTCGCCCGTTGGCGTTAGCGGGCGCCATTCTTTCGATTCTTCTCTTCGCGGTCGGTCACCAGCGGGGAGGGGTGCTCGCCATCGCGGTCCTGGCCACTGCCGCTCTCACCTGGTCGGGATTCAACTTCTCGGCCGATCCTGACCTGGTTCCGATTGGGGCCGTCGGGGTTGTCTTCGCGGCCCTCACCGTCTTGTTCTTCTTCCTCCTGGCGATACCGGCTGTGAGCCGGGCCCGGATGTCGACGCAGACGATCGGTCGCGAGACCTTGTTGGGCCAGCGGGGAACCGCCCGGGTCGACTTCAGCCCCGACGGGTCGGTCATGGTCAATGGGGCCGAATGGCCCGCCACCGCCCACCGGGAGGCTTCGATTCGGGCTGGCGACCCGGTGGTGGTCACCGCCGTTGCCGGCCGCGAACTCGAGGTCGAACGACAAATTCGCGAAAATTGATTCTGCCACCTGGCAATATTTCCCTGGCGGAACTTCCCAGGGGTGGGTAGGTTCCGGCCCCGTCGACGGCTCATGGGAGGTTTTGTGCAGCGCTTGGACGACTGGCAACTAAGGGCTCTTTGCCGGGGAAACCATGCTCACCTCTTTTTTCCCCCCTCCACCTTCGAGCGGAAGGACGAGCGAGAGCGGCGAGAGGAAAGAGCCAAGGCCATCTGCCAGGTGTGCCCCGTTGTCGATCCTTGCGCCAATTATGCAATCAGCATCCGCGAGCCCTTTGGTATCTGGGGAGGCCTCACCGAGCTCGAGCGGCGAGAGCTATCGGCGAGCTGACCGAAACTCCGGTCGTTCCCCGACCGGCTGCCACTCTTCTGCTGCTGACCGGCGAGCCTGTGAAGGTGCTCATGGTTCGTCGTCCGCCCGGAGGTCTCTTTGGCGACGCCTGGGTCTTTCCCGGCGGATTGACCGAGGAAGGTGATGGACCGCTCGAGGACGGAGACCTCACGAAGAAGAGAGCCGCGGTCCGTGAGCTGGAAGAGGAAGTGGGCCTGAAAGTAGGGCCCGGCGACCTGGTCTATCTGTCGCGCTGGGTAACCCCCCGCCTCTTTCCTCGCCGCTACGACACCTGGTTCTTTCTGGCGGCGATCCCCGCCCAAGTCGCGGTGGCTCCGGTCAACGACGAGGTCACCGATGCTTTGTTCGTAGCTCCCGCCACTGCTATTGCGGCTCATCAGGCACAGCAATGGAAGTTGGTGCTCCCCACCCTCGCTCACCTCCGCTGGCTTGCTCGCTACCCCTCACCCGAAGAGGCGGTTGCCGCGGCGGCAAAACACTCCAAGGGCGAGCCGCTCGAGCCACAGCTCACCGACGACGGTTCCTTCGTCACTCCTGACCTGCCATGGTGAGCGAACTACGGATCGAGCGCGTGCTGGCGCCCAATCCCGGTCCATTCACCCTGACCGGCACCAACACTTGGATTGCCTCCCTCGGCAACGAGGCCATCGTCATCGATCCGGGTCCCCGGCTCACCGACCACGAAACCGCGATCGTCCGGGCCCTGGGTAAACGAAAGCCGTCGGGGGTGGTCGTCACCCACAACCACGAAGACCATGCGCCTTTGGCCAATTCCCTGGCCCGGCAATATGACGTTCCTGCTTACGGTCATGCCCCCGGGCCCGAATTCGACCCCGACCTGACCCTAGTTGAGGGGGACCGACTCCCACTCGGGGAGCACGAGCTCGTCGTGCTAGCGACTCCCGGGCACTCCGACGACCACGTCTGTTTTCAAATCGGCCGGTTGCTTTTTAGCGGCGATCACATCATGGG
>JBOGEW010000091.1:0-2773 GCA_050742075.1 Acidimicrobiia bacterium | reverse complement strand
GACCGGTCCGAGCGAACTTGGCGTCCACCCCAGTTCATGGGAGTACGGAGGACAGAGCGGTTCGACAAGCCAACTGTTCGATGCCTCGCTGATCTGCGACGACCTCGAAAAGACCATGGCCGAGCTGGCTGGGCGCGGAGCCGAGTTCAGCGGCGATGTGGTCGATGAAGAGTTCGGCCTCACCGTTCAGCTCAAGGTCCCTGGCGCTCGCCAGATGATGTTGTATCAGCCGAGGTACGACCCACCGGCGTTCAATGAGTAACGGGGTTGGTTAGAAAGGTTGACGGGAAGTGGAATCCGCTGAAGGCGGATTTGGATCTCGCCCCCCTCGACCCTTCGGGTCACTCCCCAAAACGCTCGCTCCGCTCGCTGCGGGGAGAAACGGAGGGCTGGTTGACTTCAGGGGTTGGGGTTCCAACCCTGATAAGGCGGGCGTCGCTCGTTGATCTGGTTCCAGTAATCGCGGTGGTCACCGATGAGGCCGTCTTCCCGGAAGGTGAGGAAAGTCGAACCGGCCAGCGTCAACTCCTGGCCGTTTTCGACCCAACTGGCCCACCATTCAATGGCCGCGCGATTGCCCTCCACGATCGGAGACTGGAACCGGCACTCGATCTCCGTCTCGACCCCGAACTCCCGTGTCAAATACCCGCGAACGCCCTCGATGCCGAGGTCGGGCTGGCGGAAGGGCACCGATAGATAAGTGGCGCCGGGGGCGTAGAACGCCGTCATCGACTCGACGTCCTTCGCCGGCCAGCCGATCTGCCATGTCCGTGCCCACCTTTCGGCTATCGCGCCGAAATCCGCCATACCTGGATGCTATGCCCCGACCGGCTGCATCCGGACCGGGACCTGAGAGCCCTGGTGCCAGAATCGGGCAACCTGCGCCGCCTCATCCGCCACCGCGGTGCGCAATTTCGTGGTCAGGGGCCAGTGCTCGATCACCAACGATCGACCTTCCTTGCTGTTCCCCCCGAACCGCCAGATGGCCTGGACCGTCCCCTCGACCAGGACAGATCCCTTGATCGGACCTCGGACCGCTGAAGAGTTGGCCTGGGTTCCGAACCGGGAACGGTCAGCGTGCCCGAGGAGGAGGTTGTCGTACTCCGGCAAGAACCGAATCGGGGCAGGGATGTCTGGATCGGGCCGGGGCGCGTCCGGCAGATCGAACAGTTCGGTGCCACGTTCACTCCGAAAAACGACGAGCTGTGGGCGCGAGTCTTCGACCACTTGCCGCCAGCCGGTGAGCCGCGACCAGTTGGAGACATCGGCCACGGAGGCGGGACCGAAGGCTGCCAGATACCGAAGCCATAACCTTGTCCGTGACGGCGTCGGATCGAGCGGTTTTCCAACCCAGGAGTCGAGCGTCGTGACCTCAACCTGTCGGGTATTGCCCCACACTCCCCGCGGCGGCGCCTGGACCAAAGGGAGCAGGCACCGGCAGGCATAGGCCAGGGCGGCCGGATCGAGATCGGGAAAACGCTCCGCCAGAGCCGACCGCAGTTTCGGGCCGCTAAGCGGCTGCGCGGATAGGAGCGTCCGGGCCACAGTCAGGATCGGGTCGAGGTCGACTCCTGCCAGCAGCGGAGCGAACTCGCGATGGCGGGAGAGCTCGGCCGTGAGCACCGGCTGGGTAAGGGGCCGCAGCCAAAGCGCGTCTTCGGCCGTGAGCAGATGAATCGTGCCCCGCATCACCGTGATCCGGACCAGGGCCCTGTCAACTATGAGCTGGCCGAAGGCATCGGGGTCGAACCCCTCAAGTCTTGACCAGAGAGCGAGATAAGGATCGAGTGGATTCTGCGCCTGGAGGCCGACCAGCTTTTTAACCGCGGATAGAGGGGGCATCGAGGCTCGACTCAACAAGAGCTGACGCTCGAGCGTCGCCCGATTCAGCTGTCGATCGGTGATGCGGTCAGCGGACGAGAGCATCGAGACCGATGGTGATCATCCGTTCTACTGCTTCATGCACCACCGGTCGGTTGGGGTTGTAACCCTCCATCGAGTCGTCCTTTTCCATCAGGGGATTCCCATCGATGGCCAGGATCGCTCCGGCGCTGGATCCGTGGAGGGTGGCGAGAACGAACAACGACGCGACTTCCATCTCGACGGCTACCACTCCGGCTTTCTGCCACATCGGGAGGCTGCTTCCCAGGATCTGGTGGGGATAGAACGAGGCCAGGGTCAGCACGATCCCATGATGGATCTCGGCTCCCGCGGCCTGGGCCGCGTCCAACAGACTTTCGACCACCCGATGATCGGCTACGGCCGGATACTCCACGGGGACCACCTGCGCGCTGAAGCCGTCGGTGCGGACCGCGGCCGTGGCGACCACGAGATCTCCGTCCCCGATGTAGGGCTGCATGCCTCCGGCGGTGCCGGCCCGGATGACTCGCTGGGCTCCGGCGCGGAATAATTCCTCGAAACATACCGCGGCTCCGGCACTTCCGACTCCGTGCGATACGACTGCGACCTCGGTCTTGCGGTGAACGCCGGCGAACGACACGTACTCGCGGGTGCGCCCCAATTCTTTCACGTCCTGCAGTTGTCGCGCTGCCTTCTCGGCCCGGCTGGGATCCCCGACCACCAGCACGCGCTGGGGAAGGTCGCCTGCTCGAAACCCAAGAATGGGAAGCTTGGCGTCATCGGGAACGCGGGTCGCGGTCAAGTGGTCACTCCTTCAGGCCATGAACTAGGCGTTCGAGGTCGTCGTCGTTCGTCCACCATCCGACCGAGGCGCGGACCAGACCCGTCTTCGGGATCTCGCGGACCAGCACCC
>JBOGEW010000090.1:0-14082 GCA_050742075.1 Acidimicrobiia bacterium | reverse complement strand
GTGTGTCCGCCCGAGCTCCCTGTCTGCGTGTGCGGGGCATTGCCCGCCTACCGATTGCTTACCCGGGGAGTCCGCAAACCCGCGGACGAAGAGATCGCCGCCAATCCCCGAGCCCGCTCGGCCCGACTTCGGGCAGTGGAACGAGTCGCGGCATGACCGCACCCGCATTGCGGACCCGGCCCCGGCCCGGCCTTCAGGTGGTCGCCGGGCGGGCTTCCCGACCGCGGCTCTCGGGCTGGATCTTCTTTTCGCTGGTAGCCGTGCTGGCGTTTCTCGGGATGGTCTTCGTCCGCACCTCGTTAGACCGATCAACCATCGAATCGGCCGCGCTCGAACAGAACCTGGCCGGAGCGCGTTCTCTCAACCAACGTCTCCGTCTGGAGATCGCCCGACTCGAGTCCCCGGCCCGCATTGCCCCTCTCGCCCGCGACCTGGGAATGGTTTATCCGCAGACCAGCCAGCGGCTGATCGTTGGTGGCGTCCACCAGCAGACGCTCTCGGACCCGCGCTGGTCAGATCTCAACCGCTTTGCCGCAGGCCAGCTTGCCGCGGCAGCAGACGACGGAAATCAACCCTGAGCGGCTTCTGCGCTGGAGCTTTCTCCTACCGAGATCTTCTCGGAGGTGACCGACTCCGGCCGGAGAGATAGCAGTGTCCGCCCGGGGGGCGAAGGTGCGCTGGGGCGAAGGCAGAATTCGGCTGGGTCTTCTCGGGCTCTGCCTGGCGGTGGCCTGGATCGGAATGGGGATCCGCCTCTACCAGGTACAGGTTCTCGACGCGCCCCAACTCGCCGAAGCAGGCGTCGGCCAACGGCAAACTGAAGAGGTGCTGCTCCCGCAACGGGGCAACATCTTCGATCGGAACGGCGACCCAATGGCGATGACGGTCGACTCGCAGAGCATTTATCTGCGCCCGGCCGAAATCACTGAACCGCTCTTTGTGGCCCAGCAGGTAGGTGGCTTGCTCGGCGTGCCCTCCGAGGCGTTGCTCGAATCGATCAGCGAGGGCGACCAATTCGTTTACGTCCGAAGACAGGTCGAACTGGCCCAGGCCGAGGAGGTTCTTGCCCTCGAGTTGACCGGGGTGCACAGCCACGAGGAACCGAAGCGGGTTTACCCAACCGGGTCGGTGGCATCCCATGTCGTCGGATTCGTCAATATCGACGGCGTCGGGAGCGAGGGAATCGAGTACGAGTTCGAATCGGCTTTGCGCGGCACTCCCGGTGTCTTCAGTTTCGAATCCGCCCCTGGGGGAGTGCCCATTCCCTGGGCACCGTCGCACGCCACACCGGCGGTGCCGGGCGAGGACCTGGTGTCGACGGTCGATCTGCCAGTCCAGTACTCGGCGGAGGCCGCCTGCGAAGAAACGCTGGCGGTGACGGGCGGCACCAGCTGTTGGATCGTGGCCATGGAGGTGGAGACCGGAGCAGTTCTGGCCATCGCCGGCGCCCCCGCCTTTGACCCCACCAGCCGTACATCGCCTGACGGCGTGGGCTTCTCCAATTTCGCCGTCCGCGGGATGTACGAACCCGGATCGACGATGAAGCTCATCAGCGTGGCCGGGGCGATCGAGGACGGGATCGTCGGCCCAACAACCGTCATCGGCGCTGTCTCCGATCAGATCGAACTCCGCCCCGGCGCCTGCAAGAGCGACACTGACGAGGTTTTCGGCTGCTACTCAGATTTCGAGCGTCACGAGACCCACGACATGGCGGTAGCCGACATCTTTCGACAGTCCTCGAATGTGGGCACGATCAAGATCGCCCAGATGACGAATCGCGATCAGATCTTTTCTTATCTCAAGGCCTTCGGCCTGGGCGAAGCCACGGGTCTCGACTACCCCGGAGAAGCGGATGGGCTCATCAATCTCGACGAGAGTTGCCAGACCTGCCCCGCCTCATCCGCCATCGGTTATGGAGTGGCTGTGACCGCGGTGCAGATGGCGGCCGCCTATGGGGCGATCGGCAACGACGGCGTCTGGCTCCAACCCCATCTCCTCAGCACTACCCACGGCTTGGGCGGCCGCACCGCGACCATCCCGGTGGCAAGCCATCGAGCCGTGAGCGCCGAAACGGCCGCGGTGATGAGAGGTCTTCTCTCCGAAGTGGTAGAGGCCGGCACCGGTATCTCGGCCCAGGTGCCGGGCTATTCGGTCGGGGGCAAGACTGGCACCGCCAACAAACTTGGCGATGACGGTCGCTACAACGACATCACCATGGCCAGCTTTGTCGGGCTGGCCCCGATCGAGGATCCCAAAGTCGTGGTAGCCGTAGTGGTTGACAGTCCCACTTGGGAATACCGGACCGGGGGCCTGGCGGCGGCCCCGGCTTTCTCCACTGTCATGGAGCAAGCCCTACATCGGTTGGGAGTCACACCTGATGCCTCCTCTGGCTAACGCGACCCCAACCTTGGGCGATCTCGCCGCCCTCGTCGAGGGGCGTCTGAGCGGACCTCCCGAGACTGGGGTGGTGGACGCTTCGGCCGACAGTCGCCAGATCGGCCCTGGGTGGCTTTTCATCGCCGTGCCCGGGGCGAGCTTCGATGGGCACGAATTTGTCGCCGCCGCGGCCGCAAACGGCGCTGCCGGGCTGTGCGTCTCTCGCAGTGTGGAATCGCCATTGCCGACCATCGAGGTCTCCAGCACCCGGGCGGTGATGGCGCGATTGGCCGCAGCCGTCCACCACCACCCTTCGCTGGAGACGTCGGTGGTAGGAGTGACCGGAACTAACGGCAAGACCACAGTCACGTTCCTTCTCGAGTCGATCGCCCTCTACGCCGGGCGCGCTTGCGGCTTGGTGGGCACGATCGTCACGAGGTTGGGCGACGTCTACCTGGAGAACCCCCACACCACCCCTGAGGCCACCGACCTCCAGCGACTCTTCCGGCGGATGGTCGATGGTGGCGCCGAGATCGTAGCTTGCGAGGTATCGAGCCACGCCCTAGCACTCGGCCGGGCCGAGGAAACCCACTTCGCGGTGGGCGCTTTTACGAATCTCTCCCAAGATCATCTCGACTTTCACGGCCGGATGGAGGATTACTTCGCTGCCAAGGCCTCGCTGATGAAAATGTCGGAACGAAAAGTGATCTGGGTCGAGGATTCCTATGGATTGCGTTTGGCCGAGGAACACCCCGACGCCCTGCGAGTCGGTTGGCAGCAGGAGGTGAGCGCTCGCGATGTTGCCGCCGATCGAAGCGGAACTTCGTTCGAGCTCGTGGTCCCCGACGGCTTCGCCCCCGCCCGGCTCCGGTTGCCAGGGCGTTTCAACCTCGCCAACGCCCTGATCGCCGCCGGCTGCGCCCATCTGCTCGGCTTCGATGCCAGTCAGATTGCCGACGGGTTGGGTGCGCTGGCCGCCGTGCCGGGCCGATTCGAAGTGATCGCCGGCGAGCCAGTAACAGTGGTGGTCGACTACGCCCACACCCCGGAGAGCATCGAGACCGTGATCGAGACCGCCCGGACCCTGGCCGGCGGTCGGGTCGTCGTCGTCTTCGGGGCAGGGGGCGACCGCGATCGCGGCAAGCGACCCCAGATGGGTAAAGCCGCCTCGGGAGCCGATCTGGTGATCGTGACCACCGACAACCCCCGGAGTGAAGATCCTTCGACGATCACGGCCGAGGTCATGGGTGGCGTCGACCATCCGGCGGCGATTTCGATCCTCGATCGCCGCGAAGCAGTTGCTACCGCCCTCGACTCCGCTCAGCCAGGCGACATCGTCTTGATCCTGGGCAAAGGTCACGAAACCACCCAGGAAATCGACGGGATCTTCCACCCTTTCTCCGATCAGAAAGTCGCTCGCTCGTTGTTGGCCGCGCGTTCCGGTGAATGGGCGGTCGGGGAGTGATCAGTCTTCTGATCGCGGCCGCCGTCAGCTTGGGGGTCTCCATCTTCGGGACTCCGATCGCCATCCGCCTGCTCCGCGAGCGATCGGTCGGCCAGTTCATTCAGGAGGAGATCACGGGACATGCCCACAAGCACGGCACTCCGACGATGGGCGGGCTCGTCTTTGTCGGCGCCGCTCTCGTCGGCTACCTGGCCTCCCATTTGCGACTATGGACTTTTGCCGACGGGTTCACCTTCCAGATGAATACTTTCGCTGCCGGGGGCCTCCTGGCGGTTCTGGCGATGGTGGGGATGGGAGCGGTTGGCTTCCTCGACGACTTCATCAAGTTCGTTCGCAAGCACAGCCAGGGACTCAACAGACGGCACAAGTTCGGGCTCCAGCTGGTAATCGCCATCGTTTTCGCCGTCGCCGCGATGCAGAGCGGGCCGAAGGTCGGGATCAGCACTGAGATCTCATTTGTCCGGCCGCTGGGACTGAATCTCGGAGTGTTCTTCGTTCTGTGGGCCTTGTTGATGCTGACCGGTGCTGCCAACGGGGTGAACCTGGCCGACGGCATGGACGGTCTCGCCGCAGGGAGCGCCGCGTTGGTGACCGGCGCTTACACGATTATTGCCTTCTGGCAGTTCCGCAACGGCGACGTCTACCAGGCGCTCGATCCGCTCGAGTTGGCGATTGTCGCCGCGGCGATGTTCGGTGCCTTGCTCGGGTTTCTCTGGTGGAACGCACCGCCAGCGCAGATATTCATGGGTGATGTCGGGTCGCAGGCAATCGGGGGTTTGCTCGCCGCCCTGGCCTTGCTCTCCAACACCCACCTTTTGCTCGTGGTCCTCGGTGCCATCTACGTGGCCGAGACTCTTTCGGTCATTATCCAGGTGGCGAGCTTCCGCTCTCTCGGTAGGCGTGTCTTCCGGATGACGCCGATCCATTTCCACTTTGACCTCGGCGGCTGGCCGGAAACCACGACAGTCATCAGGTTTTGGATCCTCACCGCCGTGGGGGTCGCCCTCGGCCTCGGCCTTTTCTACGCGGACTTCCTCGTGATGACCGACGGGGTCCTCGGTTGAGAATGCTTGTGCTCGGTGCTGCCATCTCCGGCGCGGCCGCAGCCCGTCTGGCCAAACGGAAGGGCCACGCCGTCACCGTTTACGACCGGCGGCCAGGCGCCGGGAGCAACCTGCTCGGCGACGGCATCGGGGTGGTTAGCGGGCGCTGGGATCCAGACCTTCTGGCCGGAATCGAGCTCGTGGTGGCAAGTCCTGGGGTGCCCCTGCGGGCGGCTCCCATCACTGATGCCCGCGAGGCCGGCGTCCCGGTTTGGAGCGAGATCGAATTCGCCTGGCGTCACCTCGACATTCCGGTGATTGCGGTCACCGGGACGAATGGCAAGACCACCGTCACCGAAGCCACTACCGCCATGCTGGCCTCTTCCGGTCTGGCCGTGGCCGCAGTCGGAAATATCGGCACCGCCCTCTCGGCGGTGGTCGACGAGCCTTACGACCTGCTCGTCGCCGAGGTCTCGAGCTTTCAGCTTGACCTGACCGAGAGATTCCATCCCCCGACGGCGGTCCTCACCAACCTGGCTCCCGATCATCTCGATTGGCATCCCAGCTACGCGAGCTACGCCTCCGCCAAAGCCAAGGTCTTTGCCAATCAGGATCAGACAGACCTGTTGATCTTCGACTCCGACGATCCCGGGGCAACCGAGGCTGTAACGGTGGCGAAGAGCCGGAAGCATCCGGTCTCGGGGGTGCGGCGGCCGGAGGGAGGCAGCGGTCCCGAGGGCAAATGGCTGCGGTTGCCCGGTACTGAGGTAGAGCTGTCCGCGCTGGCGTCCACCGACCCCATCATCCTGGTCGACCTCGCCGCGGCTGGAGTGGCAGCCCTCGATCAAGGAGCGCGTCCGGAGGCGGTGATCGAGATCTGCCGTCGCTTTCGGCCGGGGATCAACCGGCGGCAGGTCGTCGGGGAGATCGGTGGAATCACATTTGTCAACGATTCCAAAGCGACCAATCCGCACGCCGCCCTGGCCAGCATCCGCTCATTTCCGAGCGTGGTGTTGATCGCCGGAGGACAGGCCAAGGGTCTCGATGTCTCGCCGATTGCGACCGCGGAGAACATACGCATGCTGGTCGCCATCGGTGAGGCGGCGCCGGCGCTGGTCGCAGCCGCCCCCAACAGCAGGGTCACGACCGCCTCCAGCATGGCCGACGCCGTTGAAGTCGCTTTCACAGCTGCGCGCCCCGGCGACACGATCCTGCTCGCCCCGGGCTGCGCCAGTTTCGACATGTTTGAGGACTACGCCGATCGCGGAGCCGCATTCGTTGTTGCCGTCAACAACGTGATCGGGAGGGAAAAAAGTCAATGACCACCAAGGTGACTTCGATCGCCCGGGTTCGCAACGCAGCTCGCAAGCGCGAGGAAACAACCGCGGTCAACAGCCGCCTGATTGTCGTTCTCGCCTCGGTCGTCCTCGTGCTGTTGGTGATCGGACTCGGGGAATTGATGTCGGCGTCGTCGATCAGGGGCATCACCGACGCCTCCGATCGCTTTTTCTACCTCAAGCGCCAGCTCGTCGGCCTTGGCCTCGGTGTCCCGATACTCCTCGCCCTGGTCAGGATCCCGTATCAAGCATTCCGGCGTATTGCGTATCCGATCTTCTTCATCAGCCTGGCTGGCCTGATCGCCGTCTTTGCCACCGGCGTTTCTCGCAACGGCTCCCGGCGGTGGCTCGATCTCGGCATTGTCACTTTCCAGCCCTCAGAGATTTCGAAGCTGGCGGTGATAATCGCCCTCGCCACCATCTTTGAGAAGAAGGGCAACCTGCTTTTCGACCGCGGGCACTTCCTCGCTCCCGTCGGACTGATCGTTGGTTCCAGCGCTCTCTTGATCATGCTGCAACCGGACCTCGGCACGACCTTGGTGGTCGCGGCGGCAGCGTTATCGGTAATTCTCGTGTCCCGGGCCCCGCTTCGTTATGTCGCCGTGGTCGGGGCAACTTCGCTGGCGGCGTCGCTGGTGTTGGCGGTGAGCGAGAGCTATCGCGCCGACCGCATCACATCTTTTCTCAATCCCTGGGCCGATCCCAACGGGACCGGCTACCAGGTGATCCAGGGGTTTTATGCCCTCGGCACCGGTGGTCTTTTCGGGGTGGGCCTGGGCGCCAGCCGATCGCGATGGTCGATCCTTCCCAATGCCCACACCGATTTCATTTTCGCCATCATCGGTGAAGAGACCGGGCTGGTCGGGGCGCTCGGAGTAATCGCGTTGTGCCTCTTCATTGCCCTTTGCGGCTGGTCGATCGCCGCCCGGGCCCCCGACCGGTTTGGGCGGATGCTGGCGGCGGGGATCACCGGGTGGCTCTCATTCCAGGCGTTGGCCAACATCGGTGGTGTGCTCGGCGTTCTTCCTATCACCGGCATCGTCCTCCCCTTTGTCAGCTACGGCGCCACCGCCCTTATCACCTCGCTGGGGGCCGTGGGGATCCTGATCAACATCGCCCGCCAGGGCAGTGCCAGCCCGCGGCTATAGACCCGATCCATCGTGTCTTACCTGATCGCAGCCGCCGGTACGGGCGGGCATGTCTTTCCCGGTCTGGCAGTGGGCGAAGCCCTTGTCGAGCTAGGGGTGGCGCGCGATCAGGTGCTCTTTGTCGGCGGCGATCGCCTGGAGCAAGAGGTCTACCCGGGGGCGGGATTTCCGTTCTTGCGGACCGAGATTGCGGGCTTGAAGCGTGAGCTGACCTTGGCCAACCTGCGGCTGCCGCGGACGTTCTGGGAAGCGTCGGTCAGGATCGGAGCGGCGATGGCGCAGCGGCGCGTGGCAGTCGTCCTCGCCATGGGGGGTTACGTCACGGTTCCGGTGGCCATGGCCGCCCGCCGGGGGAGGGTGCCTCTATTCATTGCCGAACAGAACGCATCCGCCGGGCTCGCCAACCGATTTGCCTCCCGCTGGGCTACGCGGGTGTTTGGTTCGTTCCCCGTCACCGATGGACTGCCCAAGGCGGAGTGGATCGGCAACCCGATCCGGTCCTCACTTCGCCTTTTCGACCGCATCCGATTGCGAACGGAGGCTCAGGCTCATTTTGATCTCGTGGGCGAGAATCGGGTGGTAGGAGTCATCGGTGGGAGTCTCGGGGCCGGAGCGCTCAATCGGGTGGCCGCATTACTTGCGGCCTCGTCACCTCGCTACGCCATCCTCAACATTTGCGGAGCAGGCAATGAGATCGAACAGCAGGAGAAGGCAGAAGGCAGCCGGGCGAAGTGGATCGTGCGCGGTTTCGAGCCGCGGATCGAACTCTTCTACGCCGCAGTCGAGGCAGTCGTTGCCCGGGCCGGGGGAGCAGTGGCTGAGCTCACCGCCACCGCCACCCCTTCGGTCCTGATCCCGGGAGGCTTCGGATCAGGTGGCCACCAAGAGGCCAACGCCGCTTTCCTCGCCGCCACCGGAGCCGCCTTGCTTCTGTCCGAGGACAGCATCGAAGAAAGTCCGAAGGTGGTCGAGGAAATGCTTTCTTCGTCTCAACAATTGCGGATGACGGAAGCCACGAAGACCTTGGCCCGACCCAACGCCGCCCTTGACGTAGCCGCGGCGATGCGGGCCGCCCACGAGGATCGGTCGCGCTAATGAGTACCTATTGCACCCCGGCAGGGCGGCCGTGATCATCGGTGCTGAACTCGCCGGACGCAGGCGGATCCACCTCGTCGGGGTTGCCGGGGCCGGGATGAGTGCGCTGGCCAAGCTCCTCCACCAAGCCCGCCAGCAGCCGGAATCCACCTGGACGATCACCGGCTCCGATCTTCGGGCGGGAATCGAACTCGGGGGGCTGGCCGCCCTCGGGATCGAAACGTGGTCGGGTCATCAGCCCCAGCGAGTCGAGGGAAGCGAGCTAGTAGTGGCCTCTTCGGCCGTACCCGATTCCGATCCGGAGCTGGCCCGGGCCCGAACGCTCGGGATCCCGATCTGGCGCCGACCCGAGCTGCTATCGGCCTTGACGGCCGCAGTTCCCACTGTGGGCGCTACCGGGACCCACGGCAAAACCACCACCACTGCTTTGCTCGTCCTCGGCGTTCGCGAGCTCGGCCTCGATCCCAGCTTCGTGGTTGGGGGAGATCTGGTCGACCTCGCCACTAACGCCCACTACGGACAGAGTCCACTGTTCGTACTGGAAGTGGACGAAGCCTTCGGTACCTTCGAGTCGGTCAAGCTATCGGGCCTGATCGTCACCAGTGTGGAGCCCGAGCACCTCGACTTCTTTGGAACGGTCGCCGAGATGGAGGCCGCGTTTTCAAGAGTCGCCGCTGCAGTTGCTGGGCCGGTCCTGTGCTGTGCCGATGACGACGGGGCCCGGCAGCTCGGTCGCCAGATGGGGGCGCACACCTACGGTTTCGCTGAGCGGGCCGACTGGTCGATCTCCTCCTTGCAACTCTCCGCTGACAGCACCAAGTTCGAGCTGGTGTCGTCCAAGACGGCGGATCCGATCGCCGTGCGGGTCCGCCGACCGGGACGCCATGTTGCTCAGAACGCCGCCGGAGTACTGGCCTTGCTTGCAGAGCTCGGCTACGACCCGCGCATGGCCGCGACCGGGCTTGCTCGCTTTCGCGGCGTCAAGCGACGGTTCGAGAACCGCGGAATAGTTAAGGGGGTGAAGTTCATCGATGATTACGCCCATCACCCCACCGAGGTCGCAGCCACGATCGCTGCTACTCGTCTGCAGCGACCCCGGCGGTTATGGGCGGTGTTTCAACCTCATCTCTACTCCCGCACCAAGGCCCTCTATAACGAATTCGGCCGCGCCCTCACCGGAGGAGATCGCGTTGTCGTCACCGACGTCTATGCCGCCCGCGAGCTACCGGTAGCCGGGATCAGCGGGGAGCTCGTCGCCCAAGCTGCTCGCGACGCCGGCGCCAACGTGCTCTATATCCCCCATCGTTCAGAGATCGCTTCAACGCTGACGCCGCTCCTGACCGACGGCGATCTGGTCCTGACGATGGGCGCCGGCGACATCACCCACCTGCCTTCCGAAGTCGCCGGGTACTTGATGGGAACCACCCCCCTCCCGGCTGCGCCGGCTCTCCCCCCTGAGGGGGGAGAAACTGGAGCCTCGTGAGCGATCCCTGGGGAAAACTGGTCTCGGCGGGGCTCGCCCGAGTCGGGGTAGAGCTCGGCGGACTGACCACTTACAAGCTGGGCGGCCCGGCCGCCTACTTCGTCGAGGCCAACGAAGTTTCGACCCTGGCAGCAACGGCAGAAACCCTGGCGGCGTCGCCGATGCCCATCCTGGTGCTGGGCCGGGGGAGCAATCTGGTTATCGCCGATGACGGCTTTCGGGGGGTCGTGATCCGGCTCGGTCGGCGGTTCGCCGGCATCGATGTCGGACCGGCGGTCACCGCGGGGGGAGCGGCGGGGATGCCACAGGTGGCCCGGACCGCGACAGCCAACGGCCGGCGCGGAGTTGAGTTCATGATTGGCATCCCGGGCACCGTCGGAGGAGGAGTTCGTCAGAACGCCGGCTGCTTCGGGGGCGAAGTGGTCGACGTTCTCCTCTCGGCCGACATCTATGACCTGGCCCGGGGAGAGCAAGTCAGCATCGGGGCCAGTGACCTCCAAATGTCGTACCGGCAGACCAATGTGCGACCCACGCAAATCGTCCTCTTCGCCCAATTCAGAACCGAGTCAGGTGACGCTGAGGCAGGATCGGAATTGATTCGCGAGATCACCCGGTGGCGTCGCCTCCATCAGCCGGGGGGAACGCTTAATGCCGGATCTGTCTTCAAGAACCCGGTCGATGATTCGGCTGGCCGCATCATCGACAGCCTCGGGCTCAAAGGCACCGCCGTGGGTGGTGCATCGGTCTCGGAGAAGCACGCCAACTTCTTCGTGGCAATGCCAGGAACCAAGGCGGTCGAGGTTTACCTTCTGGTACAGAAAGTGCGGGCGGAGGTGAGAGCTCGAACCGGGATCGATCTCGAGCCCGAGATCCAATTCGCCGGCCGATTTGCAGACGATGGAAAGGGGTGACTGAAAGTGGATCGGCGACTTGAAAAGCGCCGAAGAGAGGTCGCCGAAGGGCGGGCTCGCTCCGGTCTCTCCAAACTCCTGATCGTCTTGATCTTGGCATCGATCGGGGGCCTGGCGACCTGGTTGTTTCGCTCCCCGTTCCTCTCGGTCCACCAGATAGTCGTGGCGGGAGCACCGCCTCATCTGACCGAGCAGGTCCGAAACGGTTCGGGGATCGCTCCCGGCGAGCCTTTGGTCTCGGTTCGTCCGGCGGAAGTCGAGGCTGCGCTCGAGGACAATCCTTGGATTGCATCCTCGGAGGTCACCTTGCTTTGGCCCCAACAGGTGCTGATCAAAATCACTCCCCGCCTCCCGGTGGCCTGGCTCGACGGGGGCCAGGGCTGGAGCTTGGTTGGAGAAGACGCCGTCGTCCTCGAAACCGCCAGCCAGGCCGGCACCGAACTACCCACCCTCCGCGCCGAGGCAGAGGTAGCCAAGCTCGGCGGCCTCGCCTTTCTGGCGGAGTTAGGCCCCCTCCATTTTCCGCAGGCGCTGGTCGAACAGCGTGACGGCGAGATGTGGGCGGAGGTTGGCGGCCACGTGGTTCGCCTGGGGAGACCGGTGGACATGGAAGCTAAGGCGCGGGCTTTGGCCGCCCTGCTCGCCTCGGGGATCGAAGCCGGAGCGAGCATCAGCCTGGTCGCGCCCACCCGTCCCGCCATCTACGCCCAAAACGCTCAGCCTCAGGTTGAGCCTTAGAGCAGGTGGGTTTACATTCCAAAATGCCCGGACTAAACCTCTACCTCACCTTTCATCGGTCCCACTTGCTTTTCGCGATCTCACCAAGGGGTTAATGATATGAACGCACGCACCGCCGCCCAACCGTCTGGATATTTGGCCGTAATCAAAGTCGTCGGAGTCGGGGGAGGCGGGGTCAATGCCGTCAACCGGATGATCGAGGCCGGCGTGCGCGGGGTGGAATTCATCGCCCTCAATACCGATGCCCAGGCGCTCTTGATGTCGGATGCCGACGTCAAGCTCGACATCGGGCGGGAGGTGACCCGGGGCCTCGGGGCGGGAGCGAATCCCGAGGTGGGACGGGCCGCCGCCGATGGGCATCGCTCGGAGTTGGAAGAAGTGTTAAAGGGCGCCGACATGGTTTTCATCACCGCCGGTGAGGGGGGTGGCACCGGAACCGGGGGGGCGCCGGTGGTGGCCGAGGTAGCCCGTAGTCTTGGTGCGCTCACCGTCGGGGTCGTCACCCGTCCCTTTGGCTTTGAGGGCCGGCGCCGCGCGCTTCATGCCGAGCAGGGGATTCAAGGGTTGCGCGATGCAGTCGACACCTTGATCGTGATCCCCAACGACCGGTTGCTCGATGTGGCCGATCCGAAGGCACCCATGACCGAGACCTTCCGGTTGGCTGACGACGTGCTCATGAACGGCGTGAAGGGAATCACCGATCTGATCACCACCCCGGGTTTGATCAACGTCGACTTCGCCGATGTCAAGACCGTGATGTCAGACGCCGGGACCGCGGTGATGGGGATCGGCCGTGGAACCGGCGACGAGCGTGCTCCCCAAGCGGCCCAGCGGGCCATCTCCTCGCCGCTGCTCGAGACCTCGATGGAGGGTGCCCGCGGAGTCCTGCTCTGCGTTGCCGGTCCGTCGTCGATGACCCTGCACGAGGCGACCAAGGCCGCCCAAACCGTCTCCGGTCACGCCGACGAGGACGCCGAGATCATCTTCGGGGCCATCATCGACGACAATCTTGGCGAGGAGATGAGAGTGACCGTGATCGCCGCCGGGTTCGATCGCAAGACCAGAACCCGGACTCTGGGCCAGACTCATCCCGACTCGGTCGAAAATCCTTACTACGTTCAGGGATGAGTTCCATTCCGGCGCCACCGCGGCCGCCGGTGAGATTCGCCTTCAGCACCGCCGCCGATGGCGATCTGAGAGATAGCCGGGAGAATCGAGAGCGTTTCGCTCGCCGGGTAGGCGCTCCCCTCCAATGGGCGGAGTTGCACCAGATTCATGGTGCCTCGGTGTTGGAGGCATCCGGGCCGGGCCATCTGGGCAACGGCGACGCCCTCTTCACCCGCGAGCGGGGTCTGGCACTCGCCGTCTTCGTGGCCGACTGTGTGGGCCTCGTGGTCGAAGCCAACTCGGGGGTCGGGCTGGCCCATGCTGGTTGGCGTGGCGCCGCCGCCGGCGTCGTCCGTTCGCTAATCGACCGGATGACCGCCGCCGGGCTCGAACCCGTGGCGGCCCATCTGAGCCCTTTCATCGGGGCCTGTTGTTTTGAGGTAGGGCTCGAGGTCGCCGCCCAGTTTCCGGATGCGACCGCCGCCACCAGCGCGGGAGGAGTCTCGGTCGATCTGAGCAAGGCGATTGCTTCCCAACTCCCGATGCCGCTCGATTCCGGCCCCGGCTGCACCTATCACGACGAGTCGTTTTTGAGCCACCGCCGGATGAGCCCCGAGGTAGGACTGGAGAACGTCGGGAGAATGGTGGCCCTGGGCTGGCTCGAGCCGACATGAGTCTCGAATCGGTCAAAGAGCGCATCGCCCGGGCCTCCGAGCGGGGCGGGCGGAGGCCGGATTCGATTCGCCTCGTGGTGGTGAGCAAAGGCCAGACGCCCGACGCGATTCGAAAGCTCTACGACCAGGGTCACAGGGACTTTGGTGAGAATCGGGCCCAGGAGCTGGCGGCCAAAGTCGACCAACTCCCGGCCGACATCGTCTGGCATTTCGTCGGTCCTCTGCAAACCAACAAAGTGAGAATGGTGCGGCCCGCCGTCAGGCTTTTGCACTCGCTCGATCGAGAGGACCTCATTCCTGCCTGGGTCAAGGGTCCCGGAGCACCGCCGCCGGCATTGGTGCAAGTCCGAATCGGTGGCGAGGCTCAAAAGCACGGAGTCGATCCCGAGGGAGCGCTGACACTTGGCGAGCGCGCCCGGGCAGCGGGAATCGACGTGGTAGGTCTGATGACAATCCCGCCCGTCCCCGAGCGCCCGGAGGCAGCGCGACTGTTTTTCGATCAGTTGGTCTCGGTGTCGAGAGAGGTTCGCGAGACGATTCCGACCGCAAGAGAAATATCGATGGGGATGACCGATGATTTCGAAGTCGCCATCGAAGCTGGTGCCACGATTGTCCGCATCGGTCGGGCTATCTTTGCGGAACTGCCAAACTAGAGGCATCCCCACAAATGCCATCTTTGTTCTCTAAAGCTCTTGTTTACCTCGG